>NZ_PIQS01000001.1:900000-1034549 GCF_003048405.1 Campylobacter concisus
TTTAAAAGAGATAAAGGCAAATTTTAAAGTTGACGTCGTAGCTGGCAATATCGCAAACCCAGCGGCCGTAAAAGACCTAGCAGAAGCAGGAGCGGACGGCATAAAAGTGGGTATCGGACCTGGATCTATTTGCACTACAAGGATCGTTGCTGGTGTTGGTGTGCCTCAAATTTCTGCGATTGACGACTGCGCAAGCGAAGCAGCAAAATATGGCATCCCAGTTATCGCAGATGGTGGTTTAAAATACTCAGGCGACGTGGCAAAAGCCCTTGCAGCAGGTGCTGCTTGCGTTATGGCAGGAAGCTTGCTAGCAGGTTGCGAAGAGAGTCCAGGCGAACTTATAACATTTCAAGGTCGCCAGTACAAAGTTTACCGTGGCATGGGATCGATCGGTGCTATGACAAAGGGCAGCTCAGACCGCTACTTCCAAGAGGGCACCGCTCAAGACAAGCTTGTGCCTGAAGGTATCGAGGGCCGTGTGCCATTTGCTGGTAGTATAAAAGATGTGATACATCAGCTAATAGGCGGCCTAAGAAGCGCTATGGGCTATGTTGGCGCAAAAGATATCCCAACTCTTCAAGAAAAAGCTGAATTTGTCGAGATAACAAGCGCAGGACTAAAAGAGAGCCACGTCCACGATGTCGTTATCACTCACGAGGCACCAAACTACAAAGTCAATTAGTGTTAGACCTGCAGACTAGAACTATTAAATTTAACGAGCCACTCTATCTTGAGAGTGGCCGTATACTATCAAATTTTAAGCTTATTTATGAGACTTATGGCACGTTAAATGCCGATAAAAGCAACGTTATTGTCATCTGCCACGCCCTAACTGGCTCGCACCACGCTGCTGGCACCTACGCAGGCGATGAGAAAGCTGGCTGGTGGGACGGGCTAATAGGCAGCAAAAAGGCGGTCGATACGGATAAATTTTACGTTATTTGCGTAAATATCTTAGGCTCGTGCTTTGGCTCGACCTCGCCGCTAAGTGTTGATAGAAGTAGCGGCAAAGAGTATAGGCTAAATTTCCCAGTCCTTGCCATAAGTGACGTGGTAAAGGCGCAGATGAGGCTATTTAACGAGCTTGGTATCACAAGAGCAAGAGCTGTGATCGGCGGTAGTCTTGGCGGTATGCAAGCACTTTGCTACGCTATCGAGTTTCCAGAATTTGCGCAGGATATCATAATGCTTGCAAGTACCTATCAGACCAAGCCATGGGCGATAGCTTTTAACAAAATCGCCATCGAAGCCATTTTAAACGATGAAAATTTCAAAAACGGCGAATACGACGTAGAATTTATAAGAAAAAATGGGCTAAAGGGTATGGCTTACGGCAGGATGGCAGGGCACATCAGCTTTTTAAGCCCTGATAGCATGGATGAGAAATTTGGACGAAATTACGTAGAAACTGACGGCCTTTACGAGCTTTCTGGACGTTTTCAGGTAGATCGCTACATGGAGTACAACGGTTACAACTTCCCAAAGAGGTTTGATCCACTAAGCTACCTATATATCGTAAAGATGATGAATATCTTTGACTGTACAAGACACTATGACAACCTAAAAGACGCCCTTGCGCCGATAAAAGCAAACTTGCATCTAATCGCTTTCAAAGGCGATCTACTCTTTCCGCCATGCTGTATGAGAGAGATTTATGACACACTTTGTGAGATGGGGCGAGGAGAGAATACAAATTTCGTAGAGATAGATAGTAACTACGGCCATGACGCATTTTTGGTCGAGATAGAAAAATTTGATGGATATATAAAAAATATATTAAAAGGATAGAAAATGGAGCAAAAAGAGCAAAGCTTTGAAGAAAAATTAGCCCTAGCAGATAAAATTTTAAATGATCTAAATAAAGATGATGTGAGCTTAGAAAATAGCATAAAGCTGCACGAACAAGGCAAAAAGCTCTTAAATGAAGCAAGAGAAATTTTAGAAAATGCAAAACTTAGCATAAAGCAGGTGGATGATGAGTAAAATTTGTGCTCTTCAGCTACCAACTCAGCCTTTAAGTGAGGCAAGGCTTGATTATTACCTAAAAATTTGTGCGGACGAAAACGCAAGGCTAGTTGTACTTGGTGAATATGTGCTAAATAGCTTCTTTAAAGAGCTCATTAGCATGCCAAAAAGCCTTATAAAAGAGCAAAGCGAGCGCAAGAAAGAGGCTCTTTTTGCAATGGCAAAAAAGTATGATCTAAATATCGTTGCACCCATTGTAAATCTAAAAGGTAAGGAAATTTTTAAAAGTTTAGCTAAATTTACCCCAACACAAGTCAAGCTATATGATCAGCAAATTCTCATGCCTTACGCTCACTGGAATGAGGCGAAATTCTTTAATAACACAAGCGATGAGCTAAATTTGCCTGTCTTTACATATGATAAATTTAAGGTCGGCGTCATGTTTGGCTATGAGGCGCACTTTGATGTGTGCTGGGCGTATATGAGCGCTAAAAAGGTCGATATCGTGCTCGTGCCAACGGCTTGTACATTTTTCTCGCAGGCGCGCTGGGAGGAGCTTTTAAAGGTTAGAGCTTTTACAAATAATGTCTACGTGCTGCGCGTAAACCGCGTAGGAAGCCACAAGAGCGATGATACGCAGTGGAGCTTTTACGGCGATTCGATGCTTATTAATCCGTTTGGTGAAGTTAAAAATAAACTCGGCAAGAACGAAGAGATGATGATCGATGAGCTTAGCAAAAAGGAGCTTAGCGAGGCTAGAAGCACTTGGGGCTTTATGCATATAGAGGCTAAATTTAAAAGATAAAAGAAGACCGTAACTGGACGGGAAGCGAGCTTAACAAGAATGAGTGCTCTTTAAAGGAATTTTGGAGTAAATTTTGAAACGAAGTGACGTTGAGAGATATATAAAAGAGAAATTTGACATTTTAGGTGAGCAAATTTTCCCAAAATATCCAAAATTTAGTGTCTTTCGTCACAAGAAAGACAAGAAGTGGTTTGCGCTACTTATGCAGTTAAGCGTTAGTAAGCTTGGCCTTGAAAGTGACGAAATGATCGATGTTTTAAATCTAAAATGCAGCCCTGATCTAGCGATGGTGCTAGTTGACGAGGAACAAATTTTTAAAGCCTATCACATGAACAAAAAGCACTGGATAAGTGTAAATTTAAACTCCAAAATCTCACAAAAAACCGTTTTTGATCTGATAGATGAAAGCTTTACCTTAAGCAAATAAAAGCCATTTTCAGCCTTAAATTTAGTAGTTTTTGTTAAAATCACGAAAAACTTAAGGATAAAATTTGCAAGAGCTAAACAACGAGATCAAAAAAGTCCATTTCATCGGTATCGGCGGCATCGGCATCTCAGCCATCGCTAGATTTTTACACGAAAAAGGTCATAAGATAAGCGGCAGCGACATCAAAGAGAGCAAAACGACACTGGAGCTAAAAGATGAAGGCATCGAGGTCATCACGCCGCACTGCAAAGAGGCGATAAAAGACCAAGACTTCGTGGTCTATTCAGCTGCGATAAAAGAGGATAACATCGAGCTAGTGGAGGCCAGACGAAAGGGCATAAAGTGCTTTTCAAGAAAAGAAATTTTACCTTATGTGCTTGAAGATAAGTGCGTTTTTGCAGTTGCTGGCGCACACGGCAAGAGCACAACCTCTGCGATGTTAGCAAGCCTCATTGAAGGATCAGTGATTATTGGCGCCATCTCAAAGCAGTTTGGCTCAAATATGCGCTACGCTAAAAGCGACAACGTCGTATTTGAGGCAGATGAGAGCGACTCGAGCTTCTTAAACTCAAACCCATATCTAGCCATCGTCACCAACGCAGAGCCAGAGCACATGGAGCACTACGACTACGATCTAGCTAAATTTTACGCAGCCTACAAGGGCTTTTTAGAGCGCGCAAAGGTTAGAGTGATAAACGCTGAGGATGAGTTTTTAAGCACGCTTAAGCTTGATGCTATTAGACTCTTTCCAAGCACTGACATCACCGAGCTTACGATGGTTGTAAGAGACTATCAACCATACACTAGCTTCAATCTTAAAAATTTAGGCAAATTTGAAGCCTTTGGCATGGGTGAGCACATCGCCATAGACGCATCTTTGGCAATTCTTGCTGCGATGCACGAGACACCTCTAAAAGACATAAGAGAAAATTTACTAAATTTTAAAGGCATCAAAAAGCGTTTTGACATCCTTAGTGCAAATAAAAATTTCGTCCTAATCGATGACTACGCACACCATCCAACCGAGATAAAAGCGACGCTAAAATCAGTCTTTGAATACGCCAAAATTTTAGGCATAAACAGTGTCACAGCAATATTTCAGCCGCACCGCTACACAAGGCTTAGCACAAATTTGCCTGGCTTTAAAGAGTGTTTTAAAGGCGTTGACGAGCTTGTCATCTTGCCAGTTTATGCAGCTGGAGAAAGTCCGATCGAAGTTGATATGAAGAGCGAATTTAGCGAGTATAACCCGATCTTTACCGATAAGGTCGAGAGGGTTGAAGAGAGCATAGAATTTACAGATGAATTTGGCGTGAAAAACCGCCTGAGTGATGGCATCGTAGTTGGCTTTGGAGCGGGCGATATCAGCGTGCATCTAAGAGGCGGCTACTAATGGATCTAGGTAACTTCAAGCACCAAGATGAAAATGAAATTTTAAAAGAGATAAAAGAAAAAGAGCTAAGTGAGGATGAAATTTCAAGCCTCATAAATTTAGGTAAAAAAGATATCTTGATCGCACTTGCAAGGGAGCAAAAGTTAAGTAGCGCTCAGATAAAAGATATGCTGCCAAATGCCCCGTATATGGCTGTCTGCTTGCTAGTTGAAAAACAAGATATCAGTGAGGTTATGGCAGAAATTTTAGAAAAGATCAAGCCTCATGCTGAGCTTTACAAAGAGCTCATCGCAAAGTATAAAGGCGTGAAATGGTAAGAAATTTGATAATAATCGCCGGTGTGATGCTACTTTTTGGGGCGATCTGGGCGATAAAAGATGAAAAGATCAGCAAACGCATAAAAGTGCTTGTTAACGCAGTGCTTGTAGCGATCCTTGTTTGCGTCTATTTTTACGAAGAGAATTTATCAAAAAATGAGGACGCCATCTCAAAGCTAGTTAGCGATTTTAAGCAGGGTAAAACACTAAAATGTGGCGAATACAACGTGAGCGCTGAGAAATTTAACTACGAATTTGGCACGGCGTCATTTTTGGCTAAAAGAGAATTTAGCGATCTCTCAGGCGTCATCGTGCCGATAAAAAGTTGTGAGCAATGACTGAAGAGATATTTTTAAAGCTAGATCTAGGCGAGTATCTGGATAAATTTAACTCCTTTTTAGCAAGGCAAAAACCGCTATTTTTACAAGGTGACAGCAAAATCCACTTTGAAAACATTAGCGAGCTTTCAAAGTATGATTTTAAGGCGCCTGATGAGATAAAAGAGCTTGATGACACGCTTATGAGACTTAGCAAGCAAGCAGTGCTTCACATCAGCGAAATTTACGAGTTTGCAAAGATCATAAGATACTTTTCATATCTAAAAAAGCAAAAATTTGAAGGCAGGCTTGGCGAGTGGATAGCTAAAGTTGAAATCCCTGAAGCGATGAGCCAGATGGCAAACAGCTTTGATGAAAACGGCGAGTTTAGCGACAGCGTGGATGAGAGATTTCACGCGATAAAGCAGGCTTTTAGTGAGAAAAAACGCCAGATCGACGCCGAGCTTAAAAAGCTCATCTACTCAAAGCATATCACGCCCTATCTAGTCGATACCCAGACGCACTACATCAACTCGCAAGAGGCACTTTTGGTGCGTGGCGGCTTTAATCACGCCCTAAAAGGCACCGTGATCGCTAGAAGCTCAGGCGGCTACTTCTACGTCGCACCTGCAAACACCGAGCGCCTAAAAAAGGAGCAAAGCGAGCTGCTTGATAGAAAAGAGGAGATTATTTTTGAACACTGCAAGAAATTTAGCCTACAGATGAACAAGAGCCTGCTCTTTTTGAAATTTATAAATAACGCTTTTGATCAGTTTGACGCATATCAGGCGCGTGTAAATTTGGCTAGGTCGCTTGA
Source organism: Campylobacter concisus (assembly GCF_003048405.1). Lineage (NCBI taxonomy): Bacteria > Pseudomonadati > Campylobacterota > Epsilonproteobacteria > Campylobacterales > Campylobacteraceae > Campylobacter > Campylobacter concisus. The sequence continues at coordinate 906,042 of NZ_PIQS01000001.1, forward strand.
CTATGAGTTTGTTTTGCCAAATAGCTCGCATGTTATCAAGCTTGAGAAATTTGCCCACCCGGCGCTAAAAAACCCAAAAAGCGTGAGTGTGGACTTTAGCAAAAAGGTACTTTTAATAACCGGCGTAAATGCTGGCGGTAAATCGATGCTTTTAAAATCAATCATCTCAGCCACGCTACTTGCAAAATATTTACTACCTATGCGTATAGACGCCAACCGCTCAACAATCGGCTCTTTTAAAGAATTTGACGCCATTATCGAAGATCCGCAAAGCGTAAAAAATGACATCTCGACCTTTGCTGGCAGGATGGTGCACTTTGCAAGGCTTTTTACTAAAAAGTCAATCATCATCGGCATCGATGAGATCGAGCTTGGCACCGACTTTGAAGAGGCTGCGAGCTTGTATGGTGTTATGATAGAGCGACTCATTACCCAAGATATCAAAATGATCATCACGACCCACCACAAACGCCTTGCGATGTTGCTAGCTAAAAACCCAGAGGTTGAGCTAGTGGCAGCACTTTACGACGAGGTGGCACAAAGGCCAAAATTTGAGTTTTTAAAAGGCACGATCGGCAAGTCTTATGCCTTTGAAACGGCGGCAAGATACGGCATATCTCAAAATTTAGTGGCACAGGCTAAGAAAATTTATGGCGAAGATAAAGAGAATTTAAACGAGATCATCACAAAGACGCTAAATTTGCAAACCAAGCTTGATGAGGGGATAAAAGAGGTCACGGCAAAAGAGGAGCGGCTGGAGCGCTTGCTTGAGGAGCAAAAAGAGCTAAAAGAGAAAAATGAGATCAAACTAAATGCGACTATTTCGCGCCTGGAAAAAGAGTATTTTGAAGCGATAAATGCGGCAAAAGCGGTTATAAATTTCAAGGATATAAAAGACAAACAAAGAGCGCTAAATGTGGCAAATGAGAAAAAAGCTGCTATCGTTAAGCCTAAAAAAACTGAGCGCGAGAGCCTAAAAGTAGGTGATAGAGTGAAGTATGAAAATATCAAAGGCACGGTTTTAAGCATCTCAAAAAATGATGCAACGATCGAATCAAATGGTATAAATTTACGCGTGCCACTTGAGCTTTTAAGAAAAAATGGCAACGAAGTAGTCTTACCTAAAAAAGGTGGCGTGAGTTTAAGTGTCGATAAGCCAAAAACGGCCTCACTCTCGCTTGATCTGCACGGCATGAGAGCTGACGAGGCGATAGCAAAGCTTGATAAATTTATCTCAGATAGTCTTGTTATGGGGTTTGATGAGGTTAGCGTATTTCACGGCATCGGCACTGGCAAGCTCGCCTTTGCTGTCAAAAATTTCTTAAAAGAGCATCCAAGCGTGAAAGAATTTTTTGACGCACCGGCAAATCAAGGCGGATATGGAGCTAAAATAGTCAGGCTTTAACTTTTTCCCAAAAGTTAAAATTTATTTTAAGGTTGATATAATCAGGACAAGTACACAAAATAAGGGAAGTAACTTTTGAGTAACAAGGACGAGCAAACGGGTAAAAATCTAAATATCACTAAAACGATTATAGGTTTAGTGTTTGTTTTGGGAAGTATTTTTTTAGTCGAAAACCTGGCAGTTTTTTATTTTAAATTTAATAATGCTTCTGCTGAAAATGGTTTTAATCTTCGAAAGAAAGTTGATTATTTGACATATCAATATGTTGATTATTTCAAAAATGTCAGCAAATATGATGTCGCAAATTTTCAATCTTACATTAACGATAGCGCTATGGGTGATGTCCTTTTATTAAAGGATGATAATAAAAATGGATACAAGGTCGTAGCGTCTTCAGATAAAAGAATAATAAATCAAGAATTTAACGATAAAAGCTGTGGAAATATCTTTGCTCATAATTTCCAAAAAGATTATTTTTGGTCAAAAATTTTGCCAGAAAACGCCGCTCAAGTTTGTATGTTTGTGCCAGTTGGAGAGTATATATTAGGCTTTAAAGGAAAGGTCGATCAGCGTATTACTGGCACGCATGATGAGTACTTTTTTGAGTGGCTTTTAAACAATATGGCTTTAACATTCATCTTAAGCTTCGTTGGTGCAATAGTTGCTTTATCTACTTGTATATGGTATGCGGTCAAATACATAAAAGAAAAAAATAACTATAACGCATTAAAAACAGATACTAAAAAACAGATAGAAGAGCTTGGAGAAAAGCTTTATATCGATCCGATGACTGGACTTTTAAATAAAACAGCATTGGTGCGTGATATTAATAGCTATGAAAATCCTAAAGTAGTGCTTATAGATATTGACAATTTTGGCAAGATGAATGACTTTTACGGTAAATTTGCATGTGATCAGATTTTGGTCAAAATGGCTGATTTGATCAGTGAATTTGCCAAAAATGAGAATATGAAAGCTTACTGCATAGAAGCAGATAGGTTTGCTCTGGTAGAAGATAGCGATAGCTTTATCGATAGATATGAAGATATGGTTGAAGATTTGATAGAAATTTTTAAAGGTCGTATGCTAAGTATAGTCGATGAAGATGGTAGGGAGATAGAAGGTATCGAGATACATAGTACAATAGGCTTTGCCCTTGATAGTGATCAAACACTAAGAAAAGCAACAATAGCATTAAAAACAGCAAAAGAGCAAGATAAAGACTATGTTTGCTATTTTAAAGGGCTAAATCAAAAAGAGGAATACGCAACTCAAATAGAACGCTCTAAACTGATACAATACGCCACTATAAATAACAATATTGTTCCTTATTTTCAGCCGATAGTTAATGACCAAAAGGTACCCGTAAAATACGAATGCTTGATAAGACTTTTAGATAGAGGCGATGTTATATCACCAAATGTCTTTTTAGATATCTCAAAGCGTATTAAGCGTTATGCTGATCTTGAGAAACAACTCATTGTAAAGTGTTTTAAACAGCTTGTAGAGGATAAGAATTTAGTACTTTCTATAAATTTAAGCAGTAGAGATATGATCGATGGTGATGTTAGCTCACTTGTTTTAAATTTATTGAACAAGCACAATGTTGCTGGTAGAGTAGTATTTGAGATCGTTGAAGATGAAGAACTTAAAAATTTAGAGAGAGTTTCAAATTTTATCGAGCGTGTAAAAAGCATGGGTGCAAAGATCGCTATTGATGATTTTGGCTCAGGATATTCAAATTTTTCTTACATTATAAAGATTAAGCCTGACTACGTGAAGATCGATGGCTCTATTATAAAAGATATAGACATAAATAAAGATTCACACTCTATTGCAAGTGCGATCGTGGCATTTGCAAAAGACCTTGGTATAAAAACTATTGCTGAATATGTGCATTCAAAAGAGATATTTGAAATCTGTAAAGAGATCGGTGTAGATGAGTTCCAGGGCTTTTACTTTGGTGCACCAGAGCGTGCTGGCTCATAAGGCACTTAGTGGTAATTAGCTTTTTAAAAGAGCTTTTAAGCTTTTGCTCTATCACACCTAATGATGCTGGAAGCTTAGAATTTATCGCTAAATTTTTACCTGATTTTGAGGCGAAATTTATAGAAAAAAATGGCACCAAAAATCTCATACTTTCTAAAATTTATGGAGACGGCGAGCATCTAGCTTTTGCTGGACACGTTGATGTCGTACCTCCAGGTGAGGGCTGGGATAGTGAGCCATTTACTCCACTAGAAAAAGATGGCTACATCTACGCAAGAGGCGCACAGGATATGAAAAGTGGCGTGGCTGCTTTTGTTTGCGCTGCTAAATACGCAAAATTTGATGGGAAGCTAAGCCTCATATTAACAAGCGACGAAGAGGGCGATGGCACATATGGAACGCCTTTGGCACTTGAATATTTACGCGAAATAAATGATTTGCCAAAATTTTGCGTAGTGGCTGAGCCAACTTGCGATAAAGAATTTGGCGATAGCATAAAAGTTGGTAGACGTGGCTCGATAAATGGCAAGATCGTGATAAAGGGCATTCAAGGGCACGTGGCATATCCTGAAAAGTGTGTAAATCCGGTAAATTTGATAGCTCCACTTTTAAATAAGATAGCTGATCACGATATGGACGCTGAGAGCGAGTTTTTTAGCCCAAGCAAGATCGTGGTAACTGATATCAGAGGTGGCATACAAGTTTGCAACGTCACTCCAAGTGAGCTTAGCATAATGTTTAATGTGAGAAACTCAAATTTAACCGATGTAAATGACGTTGAGAGCTATCTTAGAGAGGTCTTAAAAGGGCTTGATTACGAGCTTAGTATAAAGCAAAGCTCAAAGAGATTTTTAACAAACAAAGATAGCAAAATCGTAAAAAATTTAATAGCTTCTGTCAAAAAGATCACCGGAGTCACGCCGGTTCTAAATACAAAGGGCGGCACGAGCGATGCAAGGCACTTTGCTGAATTTGGTGTAGATGCGATAGAATTTGGCGTCATAAACGACCGCATACACGCCAAAAATGAGCGAGTTAGTGTTGGTGAAGTAAATAAACTTTATGAAATTTTTAAAGATTTGATAGAAAAATTTTAATCCATAAAATTCATTATTTTTAAACCAAAAAGTTATTAATTGTCTAAAAAATATTTTTAAAAGCTATTTTGATTGATATTTCTTGTCAAAGAATTTTAAAATTAAGAAATTTTCTTTATTTGGCAATATTGCTATTATCTGTTACAATTTATGAAATAGCCGGGTTTTAGCCATTTCAAGTAAAACCTAATGGAATGCTCTTTTTAATGAGCATAAGGTAGAAGTTATAAATACGTTTGTGGGCGAAAAAATATATCCAGCACAATCCTAGCTTTAAAGATGGTATGGATATCATTTCTAATTTGTAAAAAGTAAAATTTCAAATAAATAAAAAAATGCAAGTAAAACGAAAAATATACAAATCTTTTCAATACGAGAAAATGAGACATAGTTTGCTAGCTAGATTGTTCTTTTTAGTCTTGGCAATCGTGATTTTGGCAATCGAAATTTATATCGCAGCTTTTGTTAAAGGTGGCTTTGTGCGTCATTATTTGGGTGATGTACTAGTTACGGTGATGCTTTACGCATTTGGACGAGCTATATTTAAAACTGCACCAAAAATTTTAGCATTTAAAATATTTATCTTCTCGCTATCTATAGAAATTTTACAATACTTTAAAGTACTTGAAATTTTAGATATTCATAATTTAATAATACGCATAGTCTTTGGCGGAACATTTGACGTTAGCGACATCGTATGTTACGCGTTGGGCTGCTTGCTGGCTTATTTGATTGATGTCATTTGCTTTCTGCAAAAGTATAAAAGTCCAAAGATATAGTGATAAATTACAACTTTATTTTTAAGTATAAAGCAGGAACTAATCATCTTAAAAGCTCCAGCAAAATTTATCTATCTATTTTAGCTCACCCCAGTTTTTGGCGATATTTAGCGATGTTTTAAGCGGTACATTTAGCGTGTAAATTTCCTCCATCGTCTTTTGTGTCGCTCTGCCAAATTCCTGCGCAAAATCGTCTTTTACTTCAAAGATTAGCTCGTCATGTATCTGCAACAGCATTTTTGCATTTTCATCTAAATTCGATCTAACTTTTACCATCGCCATCTTGACTAGATCGGCTGCCGAGCCTTGAAAAACCGTATTTACCGCTTCGCGCTCAAACATAGCTATTTGCATAGGTGTGGCACTTTTGAAGTCAAAGTAGCGCCTTCTGCCAAGTAGCGTCTGCACAAAGCCGTCGTTTTTAGCTGAAATTTTTATCCCCTCTAAAAACTCTTTGATCGTCTCAAATGCCTTAAAATAGCGCTCTATATACTCTTTTGCCTCGGCTCTTGTGATATTTACTTGATTGGCAAGCTTGCTTGAACCCATGCCATAAATAAGGCCAAAATTTATGCTCTTCGCCACGGCTCTATTTTGCCCATCACTACTGCCAAATATGCTAATAGCCGTCCTTGCGTGGATATCCTCGTCATTTTTAAACGCCTCAAGAAGCGCAGGATCTTGGCTAAAGTGAGCTAGCAGCCTAAGCTCGATCTGGCTGTAGTCAAGCCCCACAAAGCTATAGCCCTCGCGCGCCTCAAAGCACTCTCTGACGTCCTTTGCGAGGCTACCACGAGCTGGGATATTTTGTAAATTTGGATTTTTGCTTGAAAGTCTGCCAGTGCTTGTGCCAGTTTGCAAAAAGCTCGTGTAAATTCGCGAGCCCTCATCCTTTTTCGCAAGTGCCAAAAGTGGCTCGCAGTAGGTGCTTTGTAGTTTATATAGCTCTCTGTAGGCTAAAATTTTCTCGATCACTGGGTGAGCGTCTATGAGCTCAGCTAGCACGCTCTCATCGGTGCTATATCCTGTTTTTGTCTTCTTTTTCGTTGGAAGCTTTAGATGCTCAAAAAGTATGACGCCAAGCTGTTTTACTGAGTTTATGTTGAAATTTTCACCGCTTAGCTCGTAAATTTCACTTGTTAGCGCCTTTAGTTTGGTGTCGTTTTCAAGGATGAGCTTTTGCATTTTTGCTTCATTTATCTTGATGCCGTTTTGCTCCATGTCAAAGAGCGTGAGGATAAAAGGAAATTCGTGTGTATCGGCAAGCGCTAGTAAATTTTTATCAAGCGTGTTTTGAAAAGTTTTATAAAATTTAAGCGTTATCCAAGCATCCTCGCTCGCGTATTTAGCGGCATTTTCTAGGGGCACATCGCCAAAAGTCTGCCCCTTTTTGACCACATCTTCAAATTTGATCGTGTCATAGTCATAAAGCCTCTTTGCCAGCGCGTCCATGCCCACACTTGAGTTTGGATCGCTAAGCCACGCAAGGATCATTGTGTCTTTAAAATTTGCTGGAGGATTTAGGTCTAGGTTATTTTTAACTATCTCAAAGTCATATTTTAAATTTTGTCCGATCACGCAGCCTTTATAAATTTGCTCTATCGCCCAAGTGGCAAATTTTAGGCTGATTTGCTGCGGCACACCAAGGTAGTTGTGAGCTACCGGCACGTAGTAGGCGTCCTCGTCGTTAAAGCAAAAGCTAAAACCAACGATCTTTGCGCTCTTGCTATCAACGCCCGTGGTCTCGGTGTCAAAGGCGACGATGGTCTCTGGCGTGACGTTTGAGAGCAGTTTTTCGATGCTTGCCTCATCAAGTAGTAAATTTGCTCTAAAGCCAAGCTTAAATTCAGCATTTTCTTCTTTTTGCAAGCTCTTAAGAAGCCTGTTTAGATCGTACTCTTTTAAAATTTCTGAGATGTTTATCAAAGGATTTTGCTCTGGAAATTTAGAGTGCTCAAGATCAAGTGAAGTGATCGCATCATCAAAGAGCGTGGCTAGTTTTTTACTCAAAAATGCTTCTTCTTTTGCGGCTGCTAGCATATTTTTGGTGCGCTCGTTTCTAAGAAGGGCTAAATTTTCATAGATCCCTTCTAAACTGCCATACTCGGCCAAAAGCTTCTTAGCTCCCACTGCGCCGATACCTTTGACACCTGGGATGTTGTCTGAGCTATCGCCTGCGATCGCTAAAAAGTCCCTCACCTGAGCTGGATAGACGCCATACTTTTCAAAGCAGCTTGCACTATCATGATCGATCTTACTTTGCGGGCTGTAAATGCTCACTTTGCCGTCTTCTATAAGTTGGTAAAGGTCTTTATCATGCGTGACTATTCGCACAAATATATCTTTGTCTTTGCAAAATTTAACCGCACTTGCGATGATGTCATCGGCCTCGTAGCCCTCACGGCTAAGGCTGTAAAGCCCCATTTTTTCTATCATATCTATGCAAACTGGAAGTTGCTCTTTTAGCTGAGCTGGAGGCTCGTTTCTGTTTGCTTTGTAATCACCTAAAATTTCGTGACGTAAGGTCTTACCTTTGCTATCAAGTGCGAAGATGAGATAGTCGCTTTGGTATTCATCTTTGAGGCTTGCTATAAAATTTGCAAAGCCACTAATCATACCGCTTGGTTTGCCTTCTCTGTTTTTAAGTCCGCTCATGGCGTAGTAGAGCCTAAAAAAGAAACCAAAAGTGTCAATAATCGTAAGTGTTTTCATTTTTATCCTTTGTGTAATTTTATGAAATTTAGGCAAAAAATAGGCTGATTTATAAAAATTTTTGATATTATGGCGGACATTGCAAATAAAAAATCACAAAAATAAAAAGCTTTGAGGTCATGAAAAAAATAGTTTTTTTACGTATCAATCCAAACGCAGTCGGTGGTGCCGAACGCTATTTAAGAAGGCTTACCAAAGCCCTAAAAGACGTAGGTATAGACACATCTATACGCTCATATCTAGGAGAGGCTAGGATCTCATCATGGAAAAAGGCTTTGAGATTTAACTCACAGGTAAAACGTCAGAAACAAAGCGATGAAGTTTATTTTAGCTTGGAGCGAGTGAGCTGCGCAGATATTTATAGAGCAGGGGACGGCGTGCATAAAATTTATCGTGCCACAAAGCCATTTTGGTGGGTTAATCCTCTAAATTTTGTCTATCCATATCTAGAAAAACGTTGCTTTAAAAATTCTAAAAAGATAATCGCAAATTCAAACTACATAAAAGAGCAAATCATTTCGGCCTATGGTGTCGACGAGTCGAAGATTGTCACTATTTATAATGGTATAAATTTGCCACAAAAAGTGGAAAAGGGCGAAGCAAAACTTAGCGTATGCGAAGAATTTGGACTCGATTACAATTTACCAATTGTGCTTTTTGTCGGAAATGGCTTTAAGAGAAAAGGAGCAAAGGACTTTTTGCTTCTCGTCTCAAAGCTAAAAACGCCAGTAAATGCGCTAATAGTAGGCAAAGATAAAAATTTAAATTCATATAAGAAGCTAGCAAAAAAGCTAAAGATAAAGGCATTTTTTACAGGCGAGCAAAAAATGACTGCAAAATTTTATGAAGCAAGCGATATTTTTATATTTCCAACACACTATGAGCCATTTTCAAATGTCGTTCTAGAGGCACTTAGCTTTAAAAACATTGTCTTTACAACGGCTCAAAATGGGGCAGCTGAAATTTTAGAAAATCGTTTTATCATGCGTGAACCAAATGATGAAAGTATACTGGAGCTAGTGGAGCAGGTGCTTAATGATAATGACATGATGAGAGAGCTACAAGAGAAGTCATTTTTACTTTCACAAAAATTTAGTATAGAAGAAAATGCAAGCAAAACTCTTGAAATCATAAACGAAGTGCTAAATTTGGAGCAAAAGTGAGAGTGTTTATAGAGCTTCCAACTTGGCTTGGAGATGCTGTGATGGCGAGCGGGGCGATAGAAAATTTAAGTAAAAATGCTAAACATATTGTATTTTTTGGCTCTTATGTGGCCTGCGAGCTTTATAAATCACATCCAAAGTGCGAAAAAGTAGTTATTGATGATAGTAAAAAGCAAAACTCAAGATATTTAAGTCTTATAAAAACAGCTAGCAAGCTTGGAAAATTTGATATTGCTATTAGTTTTAGAAGCTCATTTGCTAGTAAATTTTTGCTATTTTTTCTAAAAGCAACGCAAAAATTTTGCTTTAAAAAGAGTGGTGAAGGCTTGCATCAGGTACAAAAATATCTAAATTTCATAAAGCAAAGCCTAAATTTAAAAGAAATTTCAAACGAACTAAAAATTTACTATGATGCACAAAAAAGCGAGCAAAAACTTCTTGTTCTAAATCCAGGTGCTAGCTACGGAAGTGCCAAGAGGTGGTACCCGCACTATTTTGCAGATGTTGCACTTCATTTTAAAGACGAATTTAATGTGAAGATCACTGGCTCAAAAGCTGAGCTTGAAATTTGCAATGAAATCGAGCAAATACTCTTACAAAATGGTATGAAATGTGAAAATTTAGCTGGAAAAACGAGTATAAAAGAGCTTTGTGAACTAATAGGCTCTATAAAAAATGGCATCTTTTTGACAAATGATAGTGGTCCTATGCATATCGCAGCTGCTTATAAAGTGCCACTTGTGGCTCTTTTTGGACCGACTAAATTTAAAGAGACTAGCCCATGGCAAGATGAAAGCGCAAAGATAGTGCATTTAAATTTAGAGTGTATGCCATGTATGAAGCGAGTATGTCCTATAAAAACACATGCCTGTATGAAGGAGCTTGTGCCAGAAATAGTCATCACTGAAATAGAGCTATTAAGAAAGAAATTAAATTTTTGAAATTCTAAAAATATTAAATATATACATACAAAATTAAAAATTTTAGTTTTTATTTGATTATATTTTTACTAAATATTTGACATTGGTTATCAATATAGCTATAATCACGCAAAAATTTTTACTAAAGAAGGTATTATGGAGCTAATTAAACATCACATTGATCATGTAATTATTGCGATTTTAGGCATTATGAGTTTTTTTGTACTTTGGTATACGATTGAGCGTATTATTTTTTATTCACGCGTTGATATAAAAGGCTATAAAAGTATCGAATCGCTTGAAGAGGCACTAACCAAAAATTTAACCACACTTTACATTATCTACTCAAATGCACCATATGTAGGACTTCTTGGTACAGTTGCTGGAATTATGATCACATTTTATGATATGGGTATGGCAGGCGGAATCGATACTAAAAGCATAATGGTCGGCCTCTCTCTTGCGCTAAAAGCAACTGCTTTTGGACTACTTGTGGCGATACCGACTTTGATGATTTACAATGGTTTTGTCAGAAAAGTAGATGTAATGCTAAATAGATACAAGGCTGAAAATGCGTCTAAATAAAAAAGATGGGCTAAATATTGTCCCATTTATTGATATTATGCTTGTTTTGCTTGCTATCGTGCTTAGCATTTCGACTTTTATTGCTCAAGGCAAGATAGCTATTGATCTTCCAAGTGCAAACAGTGCTGAGCAAAGCAAAGAGGACGATAAAAAGGTAAGCGTAGTAATTGATAAGGATAATAAATTTTTTATAGATGATGTAGAAATTTCTGAGAATGAACTCAAAGATAAGCTAAATGCGGTTGATATAAAGACATTGATCGAACTAAAAAGCGATAAAAATTCGAAATTTGATAGCTTTGTCAAAGTAATTGATATATTAAAAGAGAAGGGCCACGAAAATTTTGCAATCCAAACAATCTCTGAATAAAATTTCAAATTACAGCGGCTTAGCTGTTTCGCTTATAGTGCATGGAGCAGCAGTATATTTTTTGCTTTCACATGATTTTGATGAGATAAAAATAGGTGAGCAAAAACCGATAAAAATAGCTCTTAATTCATTTACTCCAGTGCCACAAGTCTCAGCACCTCAAATAGCGGAGCAAATGCTTATCCCAGAGCCAACTCCACCAGCTCCACCACCACCGCCAGAGCCACCAAAACCTGAGCCAAAGCCAGAACCAAAACCTGAACCTAAAAAGGTGGAGAAACCAAAGCGTGAAATAAAAAAGGTAGAGCCTAAAAAAGAGAAAAAAATAGAGCCTAAGCCTGAACCGGTAATTGCTCAGCCAGTGCAGCCTATTGTACCGCCAGCTAGTGTAAATACAAATTTGCCAGCCAATAACAAGTCTATCGCTGCAGCTCCAGTTCAAAATGTAACACCTGAGCTAAATTTATCAAATTCACAAGGCGATGAAGATTTTACGAAAGTTATAATCGCAGTTAAGAGGCATAAAAGTTACCCAAATAATGCTAGACGTATGAAACATCAAGGAGTTGTAGAAGTTAGGTTTTTACTCAAGCAAGACGGCAGCATAGATGAACTTAAAGTTAGTAAAAGCTCTGGTTTTGAGTCGCTTGATAATGGTGCTTTAGAAAATATCCAAAGAGCAAGTTCTGAGTTTCCAAAGCCTAAACAAGATCGTTATCTGCGCTTTCCTATTTCATATACACTAAAATAAATTACGAGCTTATTTAAGCTTGTAATTTATTATCTGTTTTGTAGAATTTCTTTTATATTTCAAGTCAAAATAGAAAAACATAACTTATTTTATTTAAAAAAGTGTGTATTTTAAACTTGCTTTAAATATTAAACATGTATAATCTGACTTTCTTTAACGAGTGGTTGGATAGCTCAGTCGGTAGAGCAGCAGACTGAAAATCTGCGTGTCGGCAGTTCGATTCTGCCTCTAACCACCATTAACCTTTCCTTAAACATCAATCATTTTTCTCTTGGTTCTATTAAATTTCGTATTTACAAGGCTTTTATACTATTTTTCTAGGTTATTTATAAAATTTAAATAAATTTTTATTATTAATAAATTTAAAATATAACAATGCTATTTTCATTTTATATATTCTAAGACAAACAAAATCTTCAAGATCAAATAAAAATTTTGTAAAAGACAATCTTGTAAAAATTTATCCTAAATAAGCCTTATTAATCAAAATGTTATATTTGTATCAAATCATCCTTAAAATATAAGTTTAATCTAAATCCATAAGAGATATAATCTTGATTAAATTTATATTAACTTAGGAGGTTTCATGGATTTTCTCATGAATTTAAGTGAAGGCATGCAGTTTGTTATCCAGCTTCTCATCGTCCTTATCTGTTTGTTCTACGGAGCTAAAAAAGGCGGTATCGCGCTTGGTATGCTAGGCGGTATCGGTCTTATAGTCCTCGTTTTTGGATTTAATATCGAGCCTGGTAAGCCAGCTATTGATGTTATGCTAACTATCCTCGCTGTTGTTGTGGCAAGTGCTACGCTTCAAGCTAGTGGTGGTCTTGATGTTATGCTTCAAATAGCAGAAACTATACTTAGAAAAAATCCAAAGTATGTAAGTATCTTGGCTCCATTTGTAACATGTACGCTTACTATTTTATGCGGTACTGGACACGTTGTTTATACCGTGCTTCCTATCGTTTATGATATCGCTATCAAAAATGGTATCCGCCCAGAGCGACCAATGGCAGCAAGCTCAATAGCTTCACAAATGGGTATCATCGCTAGCCCAGTTTCAGTTGCTGTTGTAACTCTTACAAGCTTTCTTATTAATGCTAAAACTCACCTAGCTGGCTTTGATGGATATTTAGATCTTTTAAAGATTACAATTCCATCAACATTTTGCGGTGTTTTGGCGGTAGGAATTTTTAGCTGGTTTAGAGGCAAAGATCTTGATAAAGACGAAGTATTTCAAACAAAGCTTCAAGATCCTGAGTTTAAAAAATATGTTTATGGCGATAGTGCGACACTTTTAGGTAAAAAGCTTCCTGGCTATCAATGGGCTGCGATGTGGATATTTTTAGGCTCTATCCTTGTAGTTGCGCTTCTTGGATATTTTAAAGATCTTCGCCCAAGCTGGACTACTTACAAAGACGCAACAGTCGTTCAAGTAATAGCCAACCTTCCAACTGAGCAAAAAGTCTTAAAAACCTTAAAAATAAAAGATGCTAGCATCCAAACAGAGGCGGCTGAGCTAAAAGTAGCAAACGATAAGCTAAATGCTAATCAAAAAGCTCAATCAGTCAAAATCATCGGCAAAGATGCAAATCAAACTCTTACTCGTACGGCTGATGGCGCAGTAACATATATAAATGAAAAAGGCGCAAAAGAAGAATTTCAAGGTGCTTACATCAATATAAGCAACAAACAAGCATCTTCAAAAAGCCTAAGCATGGTTCATGTTATCCAAATTTTCATGCTTTTAACTGGTGCTATCATCTTAATCTTTACACCAACAGATGCTAGCAAGATCGGTAAAAACGAGATATTTAGATCAGGTATGATTGCTCTTGTTGCAGTTTTTGGTATCTCTTGGATGGCTGAGACTATGTTTGCAGTACACACTCCGATGATGAAGGAGGCGCTAGGAAGCATCGTAAAAGAGCACCCTTGGACTTATGCGGTTATGCTTTTGATTATCTCAAAATTTGTAAATTCTCAAGCTGCAGCCTTGGTTGCTTTTGTGCCATTAGCATTAAATATCGATGTTAATCCTGCTATCATTCTAGCTTTTGCGCCAGCTTGCTACGGATACTACATCCTGCCAACATATCCAAGCGACCTTGCGGCTATTCAGTTTGATAGAAGTGGTACGACACATATTGGTAAATTTGTTATCAATCACAGCTTTATCATTCCGGGTCTTATTGGTGTTATATCCTCTTGTATATTTGGCTATATTTTTGCAACTGCTTTTGGATATCTATAATAGATAAATTCTCTCTTGCTGCTAGTAATTTCTAGCGGCAAGAGCAGAATTTATCAAAGCTTATCTTTAAATTTTTGTTTATTGCTCATATAAACGAAGCTTAGCACTTCGGCCACGGCTCTAAAAAGATGTGCTGGTATCGTATCATCGACTTCACAAATTTTATAAAGCTCTCTTGCGAGTGGTGGGTTTTCATAAATTTGCACGCCATTTTCAACGGCTATTTTTTTGATTTGCAGTGCTAAAAAATCAACACCTTTGGCAAGTATTATCGGCGCCTCGTCGCGACTTTTATCATATCTTATCGCCACGGCGTAGTGAGTAGGGTTTGTGATGACTACGTCAGCTTGTGGGATATTTTGCATCATTCGACGCTTGGCTGCACGCATTTGCGCTTGACGAATTCTGCCTTTTACCTGAGGATCTCCTTCCATTTGCTTATACTCATCTTTTATCTCTTGCTTGCTCATACGAAGGTCTTTAAAATATTGAAAACGCACAATTAGAAGGTCGATAAGTCCGATCACAAAAAGTATAAAAAGCATGACACTAACAAGAATGATGAGCTTTTCTTTTAGCCAAGCAAGCTGATCAAACATAGAAAAAAAGAGCGTGTGCGGTAGCTCCTTTATAAACTGCAAGAAAAAATAAAATCCAACTCCAAAGACGATGCTAACTTTTAGCACGATTTTGATGCTATCTATCACTTTTTTCATCGAGAATAAATTTTTTAGTCCCTTTAGTGGATTTATTTTGCCAAAATTTGGCATTATAGGCTTTGTGGTAAAGATAAATCCAAACTGCATTACATTTGCGATGACACCAGCGATCGCCACACAGATACAAACTGGAAGTATCATAAGAAGCGACCTTGCAAAGGTATTTACGACGATTAGTTTCACTGTCGGTAAGGTCAGTGGCTGACCGATAAATTTTGAGTAGTAGATATAAAGTGAGATGATCTGTTCTTTCATAAAATTTAGCATCGCAAGCAGTACACCAATAGCGATAACAAGGGTCACGAACCCAGCTAGGTCCTGACTTTTGGGGACGTTACCATCCTTTTTGGCATCTTCTATCTTTTTGGGGGTCGCTTCTTCGGTTTTTTCCTGATCTTCGCCTGCCATCTTTATCCTAAGCTTGCTTAAATTTGGGGCGATTATAGCCAAAATGCGGTTAAACTATCCGCAAAGCCACCTTTTTGCACGTGGAAAATTAGGCATTTTTGGCTAAAATTAGCAAAAATAAGGAGACGCAAAATGTCATTTTTAGAAAGCTTATTTAACATTTTCAAAACCAAAAAGCCACCAAAAAGCGATGAAGAGCTACTTTTAGACGAGTATGCAAGCATTTACGCCGAGGTAAAAGAGAAAAATTTAAACGAATACGACTTTTTATGTGAGCTCATACGATCACTCTCTTTTTCAAGAGCTAGAAGTTACGACTTTTGCCTTGAAAAGTGCCTAGCTGAGGGCGACGCCGAGGCACTAAATGATCTTATCTTTCAATACGCTAAGCTGAATTTACTCCCAGGATGTAGCGGCGGATACGATCAGTGCGAGAAGCTCATACCAGCGTTTTTTGCTATCGCTTGTGACGACACAGATAGCATGGAGAGGATCTTTCCAAAAGACCTGCCACCTAGCAAAAACGGCTATAAATTTCTATGCGTCATGCACGATCTGCTCACAGCGATGCTTTGGCAAGATGAAAATTTACTTGCCCCTGCCCTAGAAAAAGCCCGCACTTTTGCAGAGTCTAAAAAGCCAACAAACGAAAGAGAGGCGGTTAAATTTATGCTCGCCCTACACGAAAAAGATACGGCTGCTATGAGCGAGCATTTGCAGAAATTTTGCTCCACTTTTGGTAGGACGGAGGCGCCTAAATTTGAAAAACGCCTCTACATCTTCGCTCACGGACTTCACGCACTAGCGCGCTACTTTTTGCCATTTGAGCTCTTTAAAGAGATAAAGCTACCAAAAAACGAAAATTTCAGTAAATTTTACGCACAAAGGCTCTTTCAAAATGAAATTCCTAAGCCAAAACTCTATTTTACTTTGCCACCTGAATTTGAACTGATAAATGTGATCTTAAGCGCACCAGCAGCCAAAACACTGATATATCAGCCACATTTACCAAATGACAAAACATTTTTCCTAGATCATAGCTCTATGATAAGAAATTTGGTGGGTGAGATCATAAAATCAGGGGCATTAAAGTAGAATTTATAAACTTTTAGTTAACATTCACACCTTACAACCAACAAAGCTCCATAAATCTTTTGCAAAAAAGTGCTTTTTGGTCTTACCAAATTTTAGAAAGGTAGAGTATGTCAAAATACGCTATATTTAAGCATGGCGGTAAGCAATATCGTGTTGGCGAGGGCGAGTACCTTAAGCTAGATCACTTTAGTGCTGAAGCTAAATCAACCGTTGAGATTACAGAAGTTTTGGCTGTAAATGACGGCGAAGTAAAGGTAGGTGCGCCATTTGTGAAGGGTGCAAAAGTTGTTCTTGAGGTCGTAAATGAAGGCAAAGACAAAAAAGTAGTTATCTACAAAAAACGCAGACGTAAAGACTCAAAACTAAAACGCGGCTTTAGAAGACAATTTACACGTGTAAAAGTCGTAAGTATCGTAGCTTAAGGAGATAAGATATGGCACACAAAAAAGGTCAAGGTTCAACCCAAAATAACCGTGATAGTATCGGACGCCGATTAGGTGTTAAGAAATTTGGTGGTGAGTTCGTTCGTGCTGGAAATATAATCATCCGCCAAAGAGGAACAGCAACTCACGCTGGAAATAACGTAGGTCTTGGCAAAGATCACACTATTTTTGCATTAGTTGATGGCTTTGTAAAATTTGAAAGACTTGATAAAAACAGAAAAAAAGTATCTGTTTATCCAGCTGCATAATCTCAGGGGCAATCGCCCCTTTCTTTCTTAAAATTATTCAAAAATCAAAATTTTTATTTAGTGTTTAGAATTTTTCAAATAGCTGTTTGAGAGAAATTTTAAATCAATCACAACTCTATATTTCGAGCTTCATGGTACTTATATTTGCTTTATTTTAATCAAGATATCACGATTTAATTTCAGTAAAGTTGGATATAATCCAAATAAAAAATTTAAGGTAAAAAATGTTTATAGATAGTGCAAGATTGACTCTAAGTTCGGGGCATGGTGGAGCTGGAGCTGTGAGTTTTCGCCGTGAAAAACACGTCATTTTAGGCGGTCCTGATGGCGGAGATGGCGGAGATGGCGGAGATGTTTATTTTGTTTGTGACAACAATACCCATACTTTAGCAAATTATAAGGGTAAAAGAGCCATGAAGGCTGGCAATGGTGAAGCTGGCATGGGCAAGCGAATGACCGGCAAAAAGGGCGAAAATTTAGAACTCATAGTCCCTCCTGGCACAGCTGTTTATGACGCACAGACAAATGAACTACTCTGTGATATAGTTAGCGAGGGTCAAAAGACGCTATTTTTAAAGGGCGGTAAAGGCGGACTCGGAAATTTCCACTTCAAAAGCTCTATCAATCAAGCTCCAGAATACGCACAAAAAGGCATGCCTGAAGAGAGCATTGAAGTAAGGCTCGAGTTAAAGCTCATTGCTGATGTTGGTTTGGTGGGCTTTCCAAATGTTGGTAAATCAACGCTTATTTCAACAGTATCAAATGCCAAACCACAGATCGCAAACTACGAATTTACGACGCTTACGCCAAAGCTTGGACTTGTCGAGGTCGATGAGTTTAGTGGCTTTGTCATGGCTGACATCCCTGGTATCATCGAAGGGGCGAGCGATGGACGCGGTTTAGGCGTTAAATTTCTAAAACATATCGAGCGAAATAAAATTTTACTTTTTATGATAGATGGAGCAAACTATAGAGGTATGAGCGAGCAGTTTAGTGTGCTGAAAGAAGAAGTCGCTAAATTTTCAAGCGTACTTGCTAGCAGGGACTATGCTATCGCTATCACCAGAGTCGATGCGGCGGAAAATTTAGATGAAAATATAAAAGAATTTATGAAATTTTTAAAGCTAAAGCCAGAGCAAAACGGTAAATTTATCTACAAACAAGATTTACTCAGCTTTGATCATTCAAAGCCATATTTTATTTTGCCGATCTCATCAGCGACAAATGAGAACATCGACGAGCTTAAATTTGCACTTCTTGAGCTACTTAAAAATGAGCTTTGAGTTGCAACTTTTTAGTGCTTTGGGCATAGATTTTTAAGAGTATAAAATGAAGAAATTTTTTTACATTATGCTATTTTACTTTAGCGCATATAGCTGTGATCCAGCGGATCCGGCATATATGTTTTTGGATTACAATGACATAGATCGTGACGGCATGCTAAATTTAGATGAGTGGACGTCCTGCAAAGTGCCATCAGCGCTAAAAATAGCACCAGATCTATGCACTAGTGAGGAATTTAAGAGGCTGGATCTTGATCGTAGTGGCAAAGTTAGCATTAATGAGCTAGGAAGTTTGATATTTCAAAAGATTGACTGGCAAGAAGATCCATGTGCCTCTTGGCTGACTGGCAGTAAAAACGTAGATCAAAATAAAAGTCGTTGAAATTTAAAGGAAAGTGATGAATGTAGTTTTTATGGGGACGCCTGATTATGCTGTTAGGATACTTAGGCATCTAAAAGAGGCTGGCTTTAATATAAAAGCAGTCTTTACTCAGCCTGATAAGCCGGTTGGTAGAAAGCAAATTTTAACTCCAAGCGAGGTAAAAATTTACGCGCAAAACGAGCTAGCAGGAGTGCCTGTCCTTACTCCAAATACACTAAAAGATGAGGCGGTTGTTGCCGAGCTAAAGGCATTTGAGCCTAAATTTATCGTGGTTGCCGCATACGGTAAAATTTTGCCGCAAAGCGTGCTTGACGTGGCGACTTGTATAAATTTACACGCCTCGATCCTGCCTAAATACCGCGGCGCAAGCCCCATTCAAAGCGCGCTACTAGCTGGCGAAAAGCAGACGGGCGTGACGGCGATGCTGATGGATGCGGGGCTTGACATGGGCGATATGCTTGATTTTGCCTACACGCCTTGCGAGACGAAGATGTCAAGCGAGCTTTTTAGTGAGCTTGGCGAGCTTGGCGGTGAGCTAATCGTAAAAGTGCTTAAAAATTTTGAAAATTTAAAGCCACAAAAGCAAGACGATGCGCAGGCCACGCACTGCAAAAAGATAAGCAAGAGCGACGGGCTTTTTAGCTTTGATGAAGATGCGGGGCAAATTTATAATAAATTTCGTGCGCTCACACCTTGGCCGGGGCTTTATTTGGCAAGTGGGCTAAAAATTTTATCGCTTGAGCTAAGCGATAAAAGTGGCAAAAGCGGAGAAATTTTAAGTATAGAAAAAGATCACGTTGTGGTTGCTTGCAAGGGTGGGGCAGTCAAAATTTATGAGCTTCAAGAGCCAAGCAAAAAGCCAACAAACGCAAAAGCATATATAAATGGTAAGCGCCTTAGCGTTGGCGATGAATTAAAATAAATTTAAAGGAGCGGTTATGAAAAATGCGCTAAGCATAGCAGGCGTTGATCCAAGTGGCGGAGCTGGAGTTTTAGCTGATATAAAGGTATTTATAGCACACGGCGTATATGCGATGGGAGCGATCACAGCGGTCACCGCTCAAAATACAAAGGGCATATTTGGTATGCAGTTAGTCGATACTAAGCTCATCGAGGACCAGATCAAGGCGATATTTGATGATATAAGAGTTGATGTGGTAAAAATAGGCGTTGTCCCAAGCGTTGAGATCATCAAAAGCGTCGCAAAAACGCTAAGAGAGATCAAAAATTTACCGCCAGTCGTGCTTGATCCTGTTATGAGCTGTAAAAATGGCGACATCTGGCTAGAGGGCGCTGCAAAAGACGCGATCGTGGAGGAGCTTTTCCCGCTTGCAAGCGTGATCACGCCAAATATCTTTGAAGCGCGCGAAATTTTAAAGCGTGAGCTAAAAGGCGAGGGTGAGCTAAAAGAGGCTTGCAAGGATCTTTTGAAATTTGGCACAAAGAGCGTCTATCTAAAATGTGGCGAGCTTGACGGCAAGTCGCTTGATATATTTTATGATGGCAGCGAGTATGAAATTTTTAGCGATGAGCGTATAAAAACGACCGCAACTCACGGCTCAGGCTGCTCGCTATCAAGCGCGATCGCTTCAAATTTAGCAAATGGCCAAAGCCTAAAAGAGAGCGTAAAAAATGCGCATGATTATATCTTTAACGCTATCAAAAACGCGGTCATCATCGGCGGTGGACAAAATCCGGTAAATCACTTCTATAAATTTAAGGTGTGATTTGAAAGTAGAGTTTTTTCAAAGTCTGCCCTCGACACAGGAATTTTTGATAGAGGCCCTAAAAAACGGCGAGATAAAACCTCCACATATGGTTGTGGCGTATAATCAAACCAAAGGCATCGGCAGCCGCGGTAACAGCTGGGAGGGGCTTGGCGGAAATTTGTTTATGTCCTTTTGCATGAGCGAAGATGAGCTGCCAAGCGATATACCTCCGCCCTCGATCTCGATATATTTTTCTATGCTGATGCGCGAAGTTTTGAGCGAACTTGGCTCAAAGTGTTGGCTAAAATGGCCAAATGATTTTTACGTGGACGAGCGTAAAATAGGTGGCACTTTGACAAATAAAGTGGATGAAATTTACATCTGCGGTATGGGAATAAATTTAACAAGTGCGCCCGAGAATGCGGGCATTTTGGATATAAAAACTAGCGTAGATGAGCTAGTTTGGGGCTTTGTTAGTATGCTTGATAAAAAGATTTTATGGAAGCCAATTTTTAGCAAATTTAGGATAGACTTTTGCAAGTCAAAAGGTTTTATTACGCATATTGCAAATAGAGCTGTTTCGCTTCAGGATGCTGAAATTTGCGATGATGGAGCGATCTTACTAAATGGGGAAAAGGTATATTCTTTAAGATGAGCGAGATAATAACAATAGCTAATCAAAAAGGCGGCGTTGGCAAGACCACAACAGCCGTAAATTTAGCCGCATCACTGGCGGTTGCTGAGAAAAAAGTATTATTAATAGACATCGATCCACAGGCAAATGCGACAACCGGACTTGGCTTTAGTAGAAGTGACTATGAGTTTAATATCTATCACGTATTAACAGATAGAAAAAAGCTCTCGCAAATCGTGTTAAAAACTGAGATCCCAACACTTTTTTTAGCTCCATCAAATATCGGACTTGTCGGCATCGAGCAAGAATTTAACGATCAAAATAAGGACTATAAGCTAATCCTTAAAAATAAAATTTCAGAAGTTGTAAACGACTATGATTTTATTATCATTGATAGCCCTCCGGCACTTGGCAGCATCACGATAAATGCTCTTAGTGCAAGCGATAGCGTTATTATCCCGATTCAATGTGAATTTTATGCACTTGAGGGACTAGCGCAGATCCTAAATACAGTTAAGATCATCAAAAAAACGATAAATCCAAAGCTTAACATAAAGGGCTTTTTACCGACTATGTTTAGCTCGCAAAACAATCTCTCAAAAGAGACAATTGCAAATTTAAAGCAGCATTTTGAAAATAAGCTCTTTAAGAGTAAGGACAGCAAAGAGGAATTTGTGGTCGTTCCAAGAAATGTGAAACTTGCTGAAAGCCCAAGTTTCGGCAAGCCAGTGATACTTTATGATATAAAATCACCAGGCTCGATCGCGTATCAAAATTTGGCATATTGTATTTTAAACTAAAAAATAAGGAAAAAAATGGCTAAAAAAGGTGGATTAGGGCGCGGTCTTAGCGCGATACTTGAAGATGTAGAGCAGGCCTACAGTAAAGAGATCGCAAATTTAAACGACTCTGAGATAGTCGAAGAGATAAATATAGATGAAATTTTACCAAACCCATACCAGCCAAGAACGCATTTTGACGAAGAAGCCTTAAAGGAGCTAAGTGCTAGCATCAAAAGGCACGGACTGATCCAGCCAATAATTGTTATCAAAAAAGATGATGGTTATATGCTAATAGCCGGTGAGCGCAGATACCGCGCCACAAAGATGCTCGGAGCAAGCAAGATAAAGGCGATCATCGCTGATATCAAGTCTCAAAATTTAAGAGAGCTTGCACTTATTGAAAATATTCAACGTGAAAATTTAAACCCAATCGAACTTGCAAAGTCGTATAAAGAGCTCATAAATGAGTATAAGATCACACAAGACGGCTTGGCAAATATTATTCATAAAAGTAGAACACAAATAACAAATACGATGAGGCTTTTACTTCTTAGTGACTACACGCAAAAACTTTTACAAGAAGATAAGCTAACGCAAGGTCACGCTAAAGTCATAGTAGGACTTAGCGCCGAAGAAGAAAAGATGGTTGTTGATACGATAATTGGTCAAAAGCTAAGCGTTAGAGACACAGAAATTTTAGTAAAAAAGATAAAAAATAAGGAAGAGATAAAAGACAAAAAGCCAAAAATTTCTGAGGAAATGAGTAAAAAACTATCAAATTTACAAGAAATTTTTAAAAATTTAAAGATAAAAGCAAAAGTAAAATCTAGCAATCTAGTTTTAGAATTTAATAATATTTCACAGGTGGAAGAATTTATTGCTAGGCTAAAATAGAATTACAAATTTATTTTTATTTTTAGTAATTTATTGTAAAATCAGACTTTAATTTGAATATTAAATAAAACTTAATGATAAAATAAGGAGAGTGGATGTTAGAAATAGATGTGCCATTGATGCTTTTAACGGCTATCGTTTTCTTGGTATTGATCGTTATTTTGAATTCCTTGCTTTATAAGCCAATGCTCAAATTTATAGATGACAGAAATGCCTCTATAAAAAATGATGAAGAGAGTACTAGTAAAAATGCAAGTGATCTAAGTGTTCATGAAAAAGAGATTGAAGAGATTATATTAAACGCAAGGACTGAGGCCAATAAAATAAGGCAAGAAGCCTTAAATTTGGCAAAAGAAGAGTCTTTAAAAGAAGTAAATGCCGTAAAAACTAGTTTAGAGGCTGATTACAATGAATTTTTAAATGCTCTAAGCTCTCAAAAAGATAACCTAAAGGCAGATCTATCAGCTAAACTACCTGAACTTAGAGCGGCTTTAAATGCCAAGCTCTCTAAAATTTAAAGGAATTTTATGAAGATAAAAATTTTATTTTTTCTAGCACTTCCATTTCTAGCATACTCTAGCGAGCATGGTGGAACAAACTACGACATAGTCGAGAGAACGCTAAACTTCTTACTTTTCTTTGCTATTTTGGTCTATTTTGCTGCTAAGCCACTAAAAGCTCTTTATCAAAGCAGGATCGATAGGATCGCAAATAAGCTTGAGAGTATCCAAGAGAAGCTTCGTGAGTCAAAAGCTAAAAAAGATGACGCTCTAAAACGTGTAGAAGAGGCTAAGCAAAATGCAAATGCTCTAATCGAAACCGCAAAAAAAGAGGCTGTAAATTTAGCTGCTAAAGTTAAAAAAGAGGCTCAAAACGATATCGCAAATATCGAAAAAGGCTATAAAGAGCAAAAAGAATTTGAAGAGCGCAAGATGATAAAAGGCGTTGTAAATGAAATTTTGAGCGACATTTTCTCAAGCGATAGCCTAAAAGTCGATCAAAAAGAGCTTGTAAATATCATACTTAAAAAGGTTAGCTAATGAATGAAGTAGTAGCTAAAAAATACGTAAAAGCGATCTTAAGCGACGTAAAGTCCAATGAACTTAATGCATTTGTTGAAAATTTATCAGAGCTAGCTGCTGCTTTTGCTAGCGATAAATTTAAAAGCATTATAAGTTTGCCGACACTAAAGGCTTCACAAAAGGTTGAATTTGTACTATCTTTGGTTAAAAATCAAGATATTAAATTTGCAAATTTTATAAAGCTTCTTGGTGCAAACAAAAGGCTAGAGCTTATACCTGCGATACTAGATGAGATGAAGATAGAGCAATCTTTGCTTGAAAATACATATCGCGGCGAGGTTGTTGGAAATTTTGATCTAAGCGCTGAGCAGCTAAAAGCTTTGGAAGAGAATTTCTCTAAGAAATTTAACTCTAAGATTAAGCTTGATGGCTCAAAGAGCGATTACAACGGTGTAAAAGTTGAGTTAGATGATTTAGGTGTCGAGGTAAATTTCTCTATCGACAGACTAAAAAGTCAAATGAGTGAATATATATTAAAAGCAATTTAAAAAGGAGTGAAAGCGTGAGTGCAAAAATTAAAGCTGACGAAATTAGCACGATAATCAAAGAGCGTATTGAAAATTTTGATTTAAGTGTTGATGTGGAAGAGACCGGTAAAGTCATCTCAGTCGCTGATGGCGTTGCTAACGTTTATGGTTTGAAAAACGTTATGGCTGGTGAGATGGTTGAATTTGAAAGCGGCGAAAAGGGTATGGCTCTTAACCTTGAAGAGAGCAGTGTTGGTATAGTTATCCTTGGAAAAACTAGTGGTATCACAGAAGGAAGCTCTGTAAAAAGACTAAAAAAACTTCTACGTGTGCCAGTTGGCGACGCATTGATCGGCCGTGTTGTAAATTCACTAGGTGAGCCAATCGACGCAAAAGGCCCAATTGAAGCTACCGAATCTCGCTTCGTCGAAGAAAAAGCAAAAGGTATTATGGCTAGAAAGAGCGTTCATGAGCCACTTCAAACAGGTATCAAAGCGATTGACGCACTTGTGCCAATTGGTAGAGGTCAAAGAGAGCTAATCATTGGCGACCGCCAAACTGGTAAAACAACAGTTGCTATCGATACTATCATAAACCAAAAAGGTCAAGATGTTATTTGTATCTATGTAGCTATCGGCCAAAAACAATCAACCGTTGCTCAAGTCGTTAAAAAACTTGAAGAATACGGCGCTATGGACTATACGATAGTTGTAAATGCTGGTGCTAGTGACGCAGCCGCGCTTCAATACCTTGCTCCATATGCTGGCGTAACAATGGGTGAATATTTTAGAGATAACTCTCGCCACGCATTAATCATCTATGATGACTTGTCAAAACACGCGGTTGCTTATCGCGAGATGTCTTTGATCTTAAGAAGACCACCAGGCCGTGAAGCTTATCCAGGTGATGTTTTCTATCTTCACTCAAGACTTCTAGAAAGAGCAAGTAAGCTAAATGATGCACTAGGTGCGGGATCTTTAACGGCTCTACCTATTATCGAGACTCAAGCGGGCGACGTTTCAGCTTATATCCCAACAAATGTTATTTCTATTACAGATGGTCAAATTTTCCTTGAGAGTGACCTATTTAACTCAGGTATCCGTCCAGCGATCAACGTTGGTCTTTCTGTATCTCGTGTTGGTGGTGCGGCTCAAATAAAAGCTATTAAACAAGTTTCTGGTACACTAAGACTAGACCTTGCTCAATACCGCGAACTACAAGCGTTTGCTCAATTTGCAAGCGACCTTGACGAGAGTTCGAGAAAACAACTAGAGCGTGGTCAAAAGATGGTTGAAGTACTAAAACAACCTCCATATTCTCCACTTCCAGTTGAGAATCAAGTAATTATCATATTTGCTGGTGCTAAGGGTTATTTAGATGATGTTGCAACTGCAAATGTAACAAAATTTGAGGCTGAGCTATATCCATATATTGAGGCAAAATACCCTGAAATTTTTGAGCAAATCAGAACTAAAAAGGTTCTTGATAAAGAAGTAGAAGAAATTTTACATAAAGCGTTGAAAGATTTTAAAGCGACTTTTGCTGCTAACTAGGGCTAAGATATGTCAAATTTAAAAGATATAAAACGAAAGATTAAGAGCGTCCAGAATACTCAAAAGACGACACGTGCGATGAAGCTTGTTTCTACAGCAAAGCTTCGCAAAGCTGAAGAGGCTGCTCGCTACTCTAGAGTTTACGCTCTTAAGATCAATGAGGTTTTATCAGAGATAGCTTATAAGATCAATCAATATGCTTCAGTTATGACTGAGAGTAAATTTTTTAACACAACAAAGAGTGTAGAAAAGGTTGATATTATATTTGTTACCGCTGATAAAGGGCTTTGCGGTGGCTTTAATGTCCAAACTATAAAGACAGTTAGGCGCATGATTGATGAGCTAAAAGCAAAAAAGGTCAAAGTCAGACTAAGAGCTGTTGGTAAAAAAGGTATAGAATTTTTCAATTTCCAAGGCGTTGAACTACTTGAGACTTATGTCGGAGCTAGCTCTTCTCCTACATATGAAAAAGCTCAAAATATCATAAAAGACGCCATTGATGACTTTACAAATGGCATAACTGATAAAGTCGTGCTAATACACAATGGCTATAAAAATATGATTTCTCAAGAGATTAGGGTAAATGATATTGTGCCTATTGAGCCGTCTAAGATAGTTGCTGTTGAGACAAATTCTTTGATGGAATTTGAGCCAGAAGACAATTATACTAAGATCATGGATGAATTGCTCAATAAATATTTTGAGTATAGTATGTATTATGCTTTAGTTGACTCTTTGGCGGCTGAGCACAGTGCTAGAATGCAAGCTATGGATAATGCAACAAACAATGCTAAACAACGCGTTAAACAGTTAAATCTTGCTTACAATAAAGCAAGACAAGAGTCTATTACCACTGAGCTTATTGAGATCATCAGTGGTGTTGAATCAATGAAATAAAAGGAGTATGAATGAAGGGTGTTATTAGTCAAGTTATGGGCCCTGTGGTCGATGTTGACTTTAATGACTACTTGCCAAAGATCAATGAAGCTATCGAAGTTTTCTTTGAGGTTGAGGGCAAGAAACATAAACTAATATTAGAAGTTGCTGCTCACCTAGGCGATAATAGAGTCAGAACGATCGCTATGGATATGAGTGAGGGCTTGACTCGTGGCTTAGAGGCTAAAGCACTTGGTGCACCTATTAGTGTGCCAGTTGGTGAAAAAGTTCTAGGTAGAATTTTTAACGTAGTTGGTGATTTGATCGACGAGGGCGAGGGTATAAATTTTGATAAGCATTGGTCTATCCACCGCGATCCTCCTCCATTTGAAGAGCAAAGTACGAAAAGTGAAATTTTTGAAACTGGTATCAAAGTAGTTGACCTTCTAGCTCCTTACGCAAAGGGTGGTAAAGTAGGCCTATTTGGTGGTGCTGGTGTTGGTAAAACGGTTATTATTATGGAGCTTATCCACAACGTTGCGTTTAAACACAGCGGTTATTCTGTATTTGCTGGTGTTGGAGAGAGAACTCGTGAAGGAAACGACCTTTATCATGAAATGAAAGAAAGTAATGTTTTGGATAAAGTTGCCTTGTGCTATGGTCAAATGAATGAGCCACCAGGAGCAAGAAACCGTATCGCACTAACTGGTCTTACAATGGCTGAGTACTTCCGTGATGAGATGGGACTTGACGTTTTGATGTTTATCGATAACATATTCCGTTTCTCTCAATCAGGTGCAGAGATGTCAGCTCTACTTGGACGTATCCCATCAGCTGTTGGTTATCAACCAACTCTTGCAAGTGAGATGGGTAAATTCCAAGAGAGAATCACATCAACTAAAAAAGGTTCGATTACATCTGTTCAAGCTGTTTACGTTCCAGCTGACGACCTTACGGATCCAGCTCCTGCTACTGTTTTTGCTCACCTTGATGCTACGACAGTTCTTAACAGATCGATCGCAGAGAAAGGTATCTATCCAGCTGTTGATCCGCTTGATTCTACTTCAAGAATGCTCGATCCTCAAATTTTAGGAGCAGATCACTATAAGGTAGCTCGTGGCGTTCAAGCTGTGCTTCAAAAATATAAAGATCTTCAAGATATCATCGCTATCCTTGGTATGGACGAGCTTAGCGAAGAAGATAAGCTAACAGTTGATAGAGCAAGAAAGATAGAGAGATTTTTATCTCAGCCTTTCTTCGTTGCTGAAGTATTTACAGGTAGCCCTGGCAAATATGTAAGTCTTGACGAAAATATAGCTGGCTTTAAGGGAATTTTAGAGGGTAAATATGATCATTTACCAGAAGCAGCATTTTATATGGTTGGAAATATAGATGAGGCTTTAGCTAAAGCTGAGAAACTTAAGGCTTAAATTTAAAAAGGAAGCGTAATGGATAAATTACATTTAGAGATCGTAACTCCTCAAGGTCAGATATTTAATGATGACGTGAGCAGTGTAGTGCTTCCAGGTAGCGAGGGTGAGTTTGGTGTTTTACCAAACCATGCCTCATTAATATCTCTTTTAAAAGCAGGTATTATAGATATAGAACATAAAAATAAAAAACATGATGTTGTTGCGATTAACTGGGGCTATGCAAAGATTGACGAAGGTAAGGTAGTAATACTTGCTGACGGTGCGGTTTACGTCTCTGGTGATAGTGAAAGCGAGCTTGCAAATTCATTGGAAGCTGCTAGAAATTTGATAGAGAGTATGAGTAGTGACACAAATGTTTTTGCAGCAACTATATCTAAAATGGAAAATGTAGTGAGAACTAGATAAGTGGGCGGTATAGATTTATTTTTAAATTACATTCAAAGAAGTAGTTTTATTACAATTATTGTTTTAACTTGGCTGTCAATATATTTTATAGTTAGTTTCACAATTCTTTTTTCAAGAATGGCTGGTATTGGAGCTTGGCAAAAACGTGAGCAAAATGCACTTGAAGCACTGCTTATGGGTGCTAAAAATATTCCAAATGATTCGTCTTTGAGAAAATGTGCAAATGGAAGAATCTCAAGAGAAAAGCTAAATGTATGTATAAGCATAGCCGAGAAAAATGCTACAAGTGGACTAACGTGGCTAAGTGTAATAGCATCTACTTCGCCTTTTATCGGTCTTTTTGGAACCGTTGTTTCTATTTTAGAGACATTTTCACAGCTTGGAAATGGTGGAGGTTCATCACTTGGTATTATTGCTCCAGCTATTTCAGAGGCACTTGTTGCAACTGGTTGCGGAATTTTTGTTGCCATCCCAGCATATACATTTAATTTACTCATAAAAAGAAAAGCTTATGAATTAATGAGTGTTATTGAGCGTCAGGCTGATGTTATGATAGCACTTAAAAAAGATGATGAGATACTATAAATGGCCGTTAAATTTACCGATGAGACACCAGAGCTAAATATAACTCCTCTTGTTGATATTATGCTTGTTTTACTAGCCATTTTAATGGTTACTATGCCAACCATAACATATCAAGAGGATATTACTCTTCCGGATGGTTCAAAGGCAAAAACTTCAACATCTAAGCAAAAAGACCTTATAGTATCCATAAATTCACAAGGACAAGTTAGAGTTGATCAGAGTACTATGAGCCTTGCTGAGTTTCCCGATAATATCGCATTAATGAGTACAAAATACGATAAAACCTCGCCTATCTATATAAAAGCTGATAAAAATTTAAAATACGATGATGTTATGTTTGTATTAAAGACTTTGAAAGGTGCTGGTTTTAATAAAGTAGCTTTAGAGACAAACGGTTAAGATGTCAAATAAAGTTAAATTTCCAACGCTTAGTTCGTTTCTTGTAGCGTCTTGTATTTACGTTACTATTATACTTATTTTATTTATAAAGCTTACATTTTTTGTAGAACCTCCTAAAAAATATACCGATGATAAAGATGCTATTATGGATGTGGTTATGGTTGATAGAGAAGTTGATCAAACCATTAAAGCTCCAAAACAAGCAGATGAAGTAGTTAAAGAGACAAAGCCTGAACCTAAAAAGGAATCTGAAGAAGATAAGCAAGAGACTACAAATAAGCCTGTTGTACCAGATGAACCATTGCCTACGCCAAGCTTACCAACTCCTCCAAAAGAGGAACCAAAACCAGAACCAAAGCCTGAAATCCCAAAACCAAGTGAAGAGTCTAAAGAAGATGTTAAACCAGAGCCAAAACCTGAGCCTAAGCCTACACCAAAGCCAGTTGAAAAGCCAAAACCCAAAGAGCCAAATATAAAAGATCTCTTTAGTGACATAGACCCTACAAAACTTAAAAAAGATGATGGTATAAAAAAGGTTGAAAATAAAGTGCAAAGCCGTAAAAAGAGCGAGGCTTCTAGCTCAAAGGCTGCAAAAGAGGCTAGTGATATTATAAAAAGCCTAAAGATAGATCAAAATCCAACCGCTCCAAAATCACAATCTACCGGTACTTACGATCCACTAATGGGTGCGATAACAAAACAAATTCAAAGAAGATGGCAAAGCTATAAGGCTGATTCTGCAAATTTGGCTAAAGTTAAAGTTATGATAGATCAAAGTGGAAATTTTAGCTATGAAATTTTAGAGCTATCATACAATGAAGAATTTAATGCAAAAGTAAAAGAGTGTCTTGAAAAGCTTACGACGGAGAAATTTCCTTTCAATCCAGACAAGAGCACTACTTTTAATTTAAATTTAGAAGATAAAATAAACTAAAATTTATAAAATTATGGAGTAGAGATGAAGAAAATTTTTCTTTTTTTATGCGTTGCTTTAGGGCTTTATGCTGCTGATGCGACGATATCTGTTGTAAATCAAGGTATTGCCTTGCCAAAGATAGCTTTGCAAGATGCAACAACTGCTGTTAGCGATATGGCTTTTAAAGATAAATTCTTTAAAATCATGCTAGGAGATCTAAAGGTTAGTTCCGATTTTGAAGTAATCGAAGATCATGTGCCTTCTACCTATGAAGGAGATGCAACCACTAATACAATGAGTGATAAAGGCGTCGAGCTTATCTTTAGATATGCTCTTGAAGGCTCTATGGGCTCGCCTCTTACTTTAAGAGTAAAACTGATAAACGCTAAGACAGCAACTACAAGATATGAGAAGGTTTATACAATGCCAGACGGTGCAAAGTATCCGTTTTTAGCGCATAAAAGTATAGTTGAGCTTACTAATGAACTAAATTTACCACCAGTTGGCTGGATGGAAAAATTTATTATTCTTTCAAAATATACTTCAGCTCGCCAAAGTTCTATCATAGTTGCTGATTATACACTTACATATCAAAAGACCATAGTAAGTGGTGGACTAAATATTTTCCCTAAATGGGCTGGAGCTGATCAAAGTAAATTTTACTATACATCTTATGTAAGCAATAAGCCAACTTTATTTAGATATGATCTAAATTCTGGTACAAAAACAAAGATAATTGATAGTATTGGCATGCTTATAGCCTCAGATGTTAGTAAGGACGGAAGTAAAATTTTATTAACTATGGCGCCAAAAGATCAACCAGATATCTTTATCTATAATACAAATAGTAAAAATTTGACGCAGATTACTAATTATCCAGGTATAGATGTAAATGGAAATTTTGTAGATAATGATAGTAAGATAGTTTTTGTATCAGATAGGCTTGGTTATCCTAATGTTTTTGCAACTCCTGCGATTTCTGGCGGAAGTGTTGAACAAATGGTATTTCATGGTAAAAATAACAACTCTGTAAGTACATTTGAAAATTATGTTGTTTATTCAAGCAGGGAAGCAAGCGGTAGTTTTAATATATATCTAATTTCAACTCAAACGGATTTTATACGCCAGCTTACAGCAAATGGCAAAAATAATTATCCAAGATTCTCAAGCGATGGGCAAAGTGTCGTCTTTATAAAAGAGCTTGGCGGTCAAAGTTCACTAGGGGTTGTTAGGTTAAATGAAAACAGAAGTTTTCAGTTTCCTTTAAAAGTAGGAAAAATTCAATCTATAGATTGGTAATATTCTGATAAAATTTAAAATTTTTGTGATATAATTCGACCAAATTTCTAAAAAAGGATAAGGAATGAAAAAAGTAGTTCTAGCAAGTGTTGCAGTTGCAACTTTATTGTTTAGCGGTTGTAGCTCAAAAAACCCTGAAGTTGATATGAATTCAAATTCAAATCAATCTGCAGACAATTCAGGTAGCATGAGCGATGCTGATAGATTAGCAGCTCTTATTGCTAATATCGAGAGTCAAGTTAAAAGTGTATACTTCGACTTTGATAAATTTAACATAAAAGCTGATCAGCAAGGTGTTGTTAGCTCAAATGCATCAGTATTCAACCAAGCTGACGCTCAAGCTCTTTCTATAAAAGTAGAAGGTAACTGCGATGAGTGGGGTACAGATGAGTATAACTATGCTCTTGGTTTAAAACGTGCTAAAAGTGCTAAAGATGCTCTTGTAAGAAATGGCGTTAGTGCTGATAGAATCGCTGTAGTTAGTTTTGGAGAAAGCAATCCAGTTTGTACAGACAAAACAAAAGCTTGCGATGCTCAAAATAGACGTGCAGATTTCAAAGTACTTCCATAATTTATAATTAAATAATAATGAACAAAAAAATAATTGTAGTGGCTCTGATTGGAGCCACTATCTCCATTACCTCTGGCCAAGAGATTTCAGCTTTTGATGCAGGCAATATGGATAGTGCGAATCCATATGGTCTAACTGATAATGAAAAAGTTACCTTAAATAATAAGCGAAGCGTTCAAAATATTGAAGAGAATATGAATAATGTTTTAGAACAACTTCAAGGTTTGCAAAGCTTGATTGAGAGCATGAGTGCTAGAATGAATAAGCTTGAGCAAAGAATAAATGATATAGAGACGAAGGTAAATGGTGGCATAAGTGATTCTGGTGTAAGTTTGACATCATTGAAGGCTTATGTTGATGAAACTAGAGATATACAAGACAAAAACTACAAAAATATTACTGCTGCCTTAAATAAATTAGGTGCAATAATGGATAAAAATGCTGCTCAACCAAAGCAAAATGCAAATCCAAAACAACAAAGTAAGCCAACTTCAAATTTTAGTGGAAAAAGCGATAAAGATATTTTGGCTGATGGCATTAAACTTCTAAATTCTGGCAATAGCACAGAAGCAGCTGAATATTTTGAATATTTAAATAAAAAAGGCTATAAAACTGGTGCAACAAATTATTATTTAGGTGAAGTTGCTTACAGTCAAAAATCATACAGCACAGCTATACAATACTACAAAAAAAGCATACAGGACGAAGATAAGGCTGACTATACACCAAAACTTCTATATCACACAGCTATAAGCTTTGATAAGATAGGTGATACGCAAAGTGCAAATAGATTTTATAAGGCTTTAAAAGTCGGTTATCCAGATAGCAAAGAAGCCAAAGCCTCTCCCAATAGAAACTAAATTTTAATCTTTTTTAGATATAATCCCACATTAATCAAAAAACTAAATCTAAGGAGATTATTGTGAGTAAAGATCAAGTTATAACTATGTTTTACGAACTAAAAGATGCTAACACTGGTGAAATTTTAGAGTCAAACATGCAAGAAGGTGGCCAAATTTCATTTATAACAGGGCATGGCCATATTATAGAAAAGCTTGAAGAAGAAGTAAGCAAATTAAAATCAGGCGAAAGAGCAACTATAAGTGTAAAGGCAGCAGAGGGTTGTGGTGAATATAATAATGAAGCCATTCAGTCGTTACCAAAAGAGCAATTTGCTGGTATAGATTTACATGAAGGAATGGAGCTTTTTGGTCAAAATGAGGATGGCTCAAGCGTTCGTGTTATTGTTAAAGAGATCAAAGATGACGAAGTAACAGTTGATTTTAATCACCCATATGCTGGTAAAGATTTGTTATTTAATGTTGAAGTTTTAGAAGTTAGAGATGCGACAGAAGATGAAAAAGCAACAGGCATGGTAGCTGGGGCTCATACTTGCGGTTGTGGTGGTCACGATCATGAGCATGAACATGAGTGCTGCGGAGGTCATGGACACGGTCATGAGGATGGCGGTTGCGGTTGCGGTGGACATGGACATCACCATCACTAAGAAGCTAAAATGAAAAAATTTGCTTTTGTTTTTGCGGGCCAAGGCTCGCAAAGTATTGGTATGGGAAAAGACTTTTACGAAAATTTTTCTACTGCTAAATTACTTTTAAATGATGCTTGTAATGATACTGGCATTGATTACAAAGAGCTTTTATTTACACAAAACGATAAGTTAGATAAAACAGAATTTACTCAGCCAGCTATCGTCTTAAACTCGCTAATGACTTATTTGGCTTTTTCAAATTTTATTAAAGAAAAACCAGAATTTAGTCTTGGGCACTCACTTGGAGAATTCACCGCTCTTGCAGTTAGTGGAGCATTTAATTTTATTGATGCGATTAGGCTTGTGAATTTACGTGGTAAATTTATGCAAGAAGCCTGCGTTGGCAAAGATGCTGGCATGATGGTAGTTCTTGGACTTAGTGATGAAGTGGTTGA
Organism: Campylobacter concisus; assembly: GCF_003048405.1. Lineage (NCBI taxonomy): Bacteria > Pseudomonadati > Campylobacterota > Epsilonproteobacteria > Campylobacterales > Campylobacteraceae > Campylobacter > Campylobacter concisus. Next base: position 940,194 of record NZ_PIQS01000001.1, read on the forward strand.
AGAAATTTGTAAAAAAGCAAGAGAAGAAGGTTTACAAATTTATGCTGCAAACTACAACTGCGATGGACAAATCGTTGTCGCTGGCGTAAGAGCTGATCTTGCTAGCTATGAAGCAAAATTTAAAGAAGCTGGCGCAAAAAGAGCAATGCTTTTAAATATGTCAGTAGCAAGCCATTGTCCGATACTTGAGCCAGCTAGTGTTAGACTAGCAAGCGAGCTTGAGAGTACTTTGGCTACCAATTTTTCTCCAGTTGTCTCAAATGTAAATGCTGAAATTTATACTGATAAAAGCGAAGCACTAGTCCTACTAAAAGAGCAGCTAATAAAACCAGTTTGCTATAAACAGAGCATTAAAAACTATGAAAATAATGTTGATTGTTTTATCGAGCTTGGTGCTGCGACGTTAAAGGGCATCAATAAAAAAATTACTGAAAAGCCAACTTATAGTATTACTGATATGGCAAGTCTTGAAGAAGTTGTGAAAATTTTGGAGGAGAGATGATAGCGATACTTGGAGCTATGCAAGAGGAGATAACACCGATCCTTGAAATGGTTGGTGAATATAAAACTGTTCAATATGCAAATAATAAATTTTACTTAGTAAACTACAAAGGAAAAGAGCTAGTCATTGCTTATTCAAAGATAGGTAAAGTAAATGCAGCTATAACAGCAACTTTGATGATAGAAAAATTTAAGGCCTCAAAATTGCTCTTTACCGGCGTAGCTGGCTCACTTGATGAGAGTTTAAAAATAGGCGATATGCTTTATGCTACTAGCTTAGTGCAACATGATCTTGATATTACGGCTTTTGGCCATCCTTATGGCTATGTGCCAGGCACAAGTATTTTTGTCAAAAGTGATGAAGGGCTAAATGAACTGGCAAAAAAGATAGCTGATAAAAAAGATATGAGCTTAAGCGCTGGTATTATTGCGACCGGAGATCAGTTTATCTGCGATAATGAAAAGAAAGCTTGGATTAAAAAGATATTTAATGCGAGCGCTACCGAGATGGAAGGCGCTAGCGTTGCGTTAGTTTGCGAAACACTTGGCGTGCCATTTTTTATACTAAGAGCTATTAGTGATGGAGCTGGTGATGCAGCAGAGTTTGACTTTGATAAATTTTTGCAAGATTCAGCAAATGTTAGTGCAAAATTTATACTTGAAATGGTAGAAAGCTTATGATAGAGCTTAGTAAAAGGCTTCTTAGGCAAGTTGGTCAGACAAACGCCAGATACAAGATGATAGAGGGCGGAGATAAGATCTTGCTTGGTCTTAGCGGTGGTAAAGATAGCCTCGCACTAGCTCACGTACTAAAGCATATCCAAAACGTTACACCTGAGAAATTTGAGTTTAAAGCAGTAACACTAAGCTACGGCATGGGTGAGGACTACGCTTATCTTACGAAGCATTGCAATGAGCACGGAATAGAGCACGAAGTAATAGATAGCTCAATTTTTGAAATTTCAAAAGAGAAAATCCGTAAAAATTCTAGCTTTTGTAGCTTCTTTTCTCGTATGAGAAGAGGCTATCTTTATACTTACGCTTTAAAGCATGGTTTTAATAAACTTGCGATTGCTCATCATTTAGACGATGCAGCGGAGAGCTTTTTTATGAACTTTACATATAATGGTGCACTAAGGACGCTTGCTCCAAAATATATTGCAAAAAATGGCATCACGGTTATTAGGCCATTTATCTTCGTTCGCGAGAGACAGCTTCGCGAAAATGCTATCAAAAATGAATTAAGAGTTATCGGTGATGAAGCATGTCCTGCAATGAGGTTTGACGTGAAGATGCCACATGCTAGATATGAAACCAAACAGCTTTTAGCAACCTTAGAAAAAGAAAATCCAAAACTTTTTACTTCGCTAAAAGCAGCATTTGAAAATATCCATACTGATACTTTTTTTGCTCTCAATAGTAGTAGTGAAGAGTAAAATTTTACTTGCTTCTTGGGACTAATCCCAAGAAGCAAGTTATAAATATTTCTATCTTAATTGGCTTTTATCAAAATAAATAAAAAATGTATGAATCGATAAAATTTTTGTACTTGTGCATAAATCAAAAGTGTAATATACAATAAATACAAATGCATTTAGTACAAAAACTACTGGTTAGAATTTTATAACTTAGAAAATTTAAGCTTAAAAAATAGTCATAATAGAGTTTAAAGCCCGTCAAGTAAAATTTTATAAAGGCGGTTTATCTCATCGTCATTTAGCTCGATCGTGCTTTTTGTATCAAACAAATTTTTGATCTTGCTAGTGTCAAATTCGCTCCTATCAAGGCAGTGCTTATGAGAGGGCAAAAAGCCACGAGTTAGGCAAAGCTCGTTTTCTATCTCCTCATCGCAGATAAAGCACTCAAGCTCGCTGTGAAGCCTGCCTTCATACTCTAAAATTTTGACGTAGCTTTCGATGATAAGGCGTTTTGGATTTTGCAGCTGCATCTGTTTGGCGCAGCGATCAAGCTCGTTAAAATAAATTTCATCAAGCTGCTCGACCTCTTTTAGATGATCATAAAGTAGGCGCATGAACTGCTGCCAAATGATAAGTTTATCACGCTCTAACAGCCATTTAAATCCAAGATGAAGTATGCTTCTAAGCTTTGGTAGAAATTTTGCCTCTTGCTCTAGCTCAAAGTCGATCTTGTAGCCAGTCATGATGTTTGAGTGGCGAGCGCCAAAAAATCTATACGACTTTACAAGCAAATTTGGCGTTAGCACAAAGACTAAAAGGTCCTCATCTCTGACCTTTTGCACGCGCAGGATATAGCCTTGCATCTAGGCAAAAAACTCCCTTATACACTCTCTCATCGCTGTCACGTCTTTGATGAAATTTATATCGTTTCTAAAGGTTGTTGCGCCGTCGATGCCCTTGCTGTATTGATGCAAGTGCTTTCTAAATATGCAAAGTCCGTGCTCGCCGTAGTGCTCGATCATCGCGTCAAAGTGAGCCAGTATGATCTCTTGCTTTAGTGCCTTATCCACGCTAGTTTTGGTCTTTATCTCGTGAAATATCCAAGGATTGCCAATGCTTGCTCTACCGATCATTAGGGCGTCGCATTTTGTGAAATTTAAAATTTCATCTGCATTTTGTGCGTTTATATCGCCATTTGCGACGACTGGGATTTTTACGCTTGCCTTTACTCTAGCAATCGCTTCGTAATCAACCTTTGCACTATATCCGCCAGCTCTTGTGCGTCCATGTACTGCGATGTAGTCTGCGCCGGCTTCTTCGCAGGCCTTTGCGATTTTTTCTTCATTTTTATCGTTAAAGCCAAGTCTAAATTTAACGCTTAGGCTCTCTTTGTTTGAGACGCTTTTTATGGCTGAGATTATATTTTGAAGTTTGTCAAGATCGTTTAACAAAGCCGATCCCGCACCTTGTCTAACGACCTTTGGCACAGGGCAGCCGCAGTTTAGATCCAGCCCATAAATTCCATCAAATTTATTGATTATCTGCACGGCTTTTTTTATATTTTCTATATCGCTACCAGCTATTTGAACGACGTAGGGCTCTTCGTTTGGGGATTTTTTAAGCATTTCAAGCGTTTTGTCACTGCTCTCATAGACCAAGGCATTTGCGCTGATCATTTCGCTAACAGTGACATCGCAGCCAAATTTCTTAACTACGCTTCTTAGTGGCAAGTCAGAAAAGCCAGCAAGAGGCGCTAAGAAAAGTGGCTTTTTACTAAAGTCTATCATTTAAAAAATAATGAGCTAGGTACCATTTTGCCGTTATCTCGTAAAAACAGCAAGACCTTTATCTCTTTAAACTCATCTGGGTCGCTACCTTCGATAGCCTCTCTTACTTTATCAAGCATCTGAAGCTCAAATAGCGCATATACGTAAGCCTCATCAGCGTCAGCGTGGATGCTTTTTAGCTTCTCAAATATGCCGATAAATGCATCTGGTTTTAGCTTATTTTTAAGCATTATGGCTGCTTTGTCGTATTGAGTTTTTGTCACTTTTACGTTGTTTAAAAGATCAAAAATTTCATCACTGCTTAGATCGATCTCGTCATTTACAAATCGGGTAATAATAAGCATTATATCTTCACTTGCTAGCTCAAAATTTAATCTTTTGATTTCGCTAAAAGAAGCTACTTTTATGAGTTTATCAAATGCAGCTTTTTTAAGGCTCTCGTTTTGATCTTGATTTTTAAGTATGTCAAGATAATAAGTAGGTAGTTGCTCGATTTTATTTAGCTCATTTAGGATATTCAACTTGCTATCTTTTGCTAGTCTAAATTTCTTTAGATCGACGATCTCTTTATTTTTTATACTTTTTATAGTTTGTAAGATATTGTTTATCTCGGCATCATCTACACCGACATCTTTAAGCTCGCCTACTGGTGAGATAGAACGAGTAAGCTGTGAGGCGATCTTGTAAGTGTCGGTTTTGAAGTCTTTGTTGCTCTCAAAGCCAAGAAGCGTCTCTTTGGCTAAGTCTTTATAAAGCTGGCTATCTTTTTTGATCCATTTTTTATATCTATAAAAAGCATATCCATGATAAGCGATATGAAGTAGGGCAAGAAGTGCTAAAACAGCTACTGGAAGAGCGACCCAAATAGCAATTGGCAAAGTTATAGTTTGGCCTAAAAGCTCAAATGTGTAATCAGAACTATTAAGAGAATAAGTAAGCCCTGCAACAACTACTATGTAGATTATGCAGTAGACGAGAAATTTTCTAGTTTTCATGTTTTCTCCTTAGTTTTTTGCTGTTTTTTCGATTATTTCACGGCAAGTTATGCAGTATTTTGCATGTGGTTTTACCTTTAGTCGCGGTATACTGATCTCCTCTTCACACATATCACAAATTCCATAAGTTTTGTTTGCTATCTTCTCTAGTGCTTCATCTATTTCTGATAGCTCCGCTCTTTGTTGCGTCGAGATGGAATGCTCTATTAGCTGGTCTGTATTTACCGAGGCTATATCAAACTCATCGCTTACACCACTATCTCTTAAGCCATTTACTTCAACAGATGAATCATAGATATTTTTTTTGATCTGTAATTTTCTTTCTTCAAGTAATTTTTTAAAAAAATTTAGCTCAGTTTGTGTCATTTATATTCCTTTATTTGTGATATGGGTGGTTTGCATTTATGCAAAGTGCTCTAAAAATTTGCTCAAAAAGTACAAGCTTGGCAACCTTATGTGCCATCGTCATCTTGCTTAAGCTTACAATTTTTTGCGCTTTATTCTTTAAATTTTGGCTAAGGCCATAAGCTCCACCTATGAAAAAGTTAATTTGTGAATTTGAGTTTAAAATTTGTGCGAATTCTTGGCTGTCAAGTTGCAAGCCATTTTCATCAAGCATTACGCAAAAGCCTTTTAAATTTGGCTCATAAATTTCATCATAAGCTCTTAATGCTTCGCTTTTTCCAGTACTTTGAGCTTTTGCTATTTTTTCATTGAAAAAGACTTTATCGTTTATCTTGGCAAATTTTGCACTCATTTTTATATATTCTTGTATCTCGTTTTCAAAGTTGTCACGTGATGATTTTTGAATGCTAAAAACTGAAATTTCCAAATTTAGCCTTTGGTTTTTAGCTTTAGTTCAAAGTTGTTTCCACTCTCATCTTGGTTATCTTTTTGATGTATTGTCTTATTATTTGTGAGAAATTTAACCATATCGCTTATATATTTTTTATGTTCGCTTCTTGGCACAATAGCATCGATTAGGCCATGCTCTAACAAAAACTCAGCTCTTTGAAATCCCTCTGGAAGGTCAGCACCAATGGTTTGTTTGATGACCCTTTGACCAGCAAAGCCTATTAAAGCGCCAGGTTCAGCGATTATTAGATCTCCAAGCCAAGCAAAAGAGGCACTAACGCCACCCATTGTCGGATCAGTAAGTATTGAGATATAAGGTAATTTTGCTTCATCAAGTAGTTTTAAAGCAGCTGATGTCTTTGACATTTGCATCAAAGAAAATGTACTCTCTTGCATTCTAGCTCCGCCTGAAGCACTCACTATGACTAAAGCTTGGCGTTTTTCTATCGCTCGTTTTATCGCTCTTACGATCTTTTCACCCTCAACTGAAGCTAGCGAACCGCCCATGAAGCCAAAGTCAAAAACAACCAGCTGAATCTCTTGTCCGTCGCATTTGCCTTCGCCACATATCACTGAGCTTGTGCGTCCTGTTTTTTCTTTATTTTCTGTGATTCTTTTTTTGTATGATTTTTTATCGACAAAATTTAATGGATCTACCGGCTTTAAATTCGCGTCAAATTCTACAAAGCTATCTTCATCACAGATCAAATTTATACGATCAGTAGCTTTTAATCTCATATGATAGCCGCATTTTGGGCATACATTAAAACAAGCTTCAACTTCTTTGTAGTACATCAGTGAGTGACAATTATCGCATTTTACCCAGTGTGTAGGTGCTTCTTCTGGACGAGGTTGAGCTTTTCTTATCTTTGAAAAAATATCTGAGAAATTCATATTTTTACCCACTTATATTAAAAATTGTGGGATTATATCTAATGTTTGCCTTGCTTTTTCTTATATGACTTAAAGTTTGTTTATTTGTAGAGGTTTAAAGGGGCAAGTTAGCCCCTTTAAAGTATCTTATTAGAAGCGTCTTCCGATAGTAAATTCAAATGTATTTGTATCGTCGCCCTCTTTAGGTTTAAGAGCTTTTGCAAAGATTAGTTGAAGTGGCCCAATAGGAGTTATCCACTCGATACCAGTACCAACTGACGATCTTTTTATCTCATTTAGACTATTTTCACCGATCATACCATAGTCGTAAAATACAACGCCACGCATTTTGACACGATCTATTATAGGGAAGCTTATTTCAGCTGAATTATTAAATGAAGTTTCGCCGCCGTATTCGTAGTAGTCGCCATTATATTTTACCTTTGGAGATACAGTTCTGCTCTCGTAACCACGTAAGCTTCTTATGCCACCAAGGTAAAGTCTTTCGTTAATCGGAGTATATCCTCTTTCCCAAATTTTGCCAAAGCTTGCTTTATATCTTAAGATAAGATCGTAGTCGATGTATTCTCTAAGACCTAGATAGTAGTTAAAATTTGTGCGATTTTTGATAAAGTCTATATCGCCACCAAGTCCAGCTATCTCAAATGATGTGCCAGCTATGATGCCACGTCTTGGCAAGTAATAATCATCAGTGCTATTATATGTTAAAGCTGGAGTTATAGCGCTTTTTATAGCTTTACCTTCTCTATAAATTTCTTTTTTAGTTTTTGTGTTGATATCTCTTAGTTCATCATCTTTTAAAGTAATTTTGCTTTGCTCAATATTGTAAGTAAGCGATGCGCTTAAATTTCTAGTTAGTTTTCTACCTAATGTTGTGCTAAAGCCATAGCTTCTCTCTTTATATGTTCTCCAGTCATAGTCATTTGCGTAAAGTGTTCCGCCAAGGCTATACTCTGAGTCAAAAATTCTTGGATTTGTAAGACTTATCTGACCTGAAAGCTCTCTGTCGCTCTTATCTACGCTTACTTGTCCTTGAAGACCAGAGCCAAAGATATTTGTGTCAGAAAGTGCTGCGTTTAGTAGTAGTCCGTCACTGCTACCGTATCCGATACCACCGCTTATTGAGCCAGTTGAGGCTTCTTTTACTTTTACTTTTAGATCAACTGTATTTTTATCAACCGGATCTTCTTCTATCTCAACATCATCAAAGTAGCTTGTTCTTTTTAGTGCGTCTTTTGAGTCTTGAAGGTCAGTTCTACTATATAAATTTCCTTCAGTTAGATAAAGTTCGCGTCTTACAACGCGGTCAACAGTCCTATCGTTTCCTGAAATTTGAACATTTCTTATATATACTTTTTCACCAGGATCGACTTCGTAGTCAATATCGACAGTTTTATTTTCATCAAATTTATCAGTCTTTGGATAGACTTTTACAAATGCATAACCTTTATCAGCAACCATATCATCGAGCTTTTTCATATCTTGGCGAAGTCTTGCTGAGTTCATCGTATCACCGGCCTCAAGCCTAAAGTCATCTATAATCTTTTTAGTATCAAGCTCTAGCTCCTCAGGTGCTGTAATGCTTACATTTGAAACCTTATAAGGCTCACCCTCATGAACATAATAAGTAAGATCGGCTGTGTAATTATCAAACGATGAATTTAAATAAGGTGACGAAATAGTCGCGTCTAAATAGCCTTTTTGGAAATATTTGTCTTGTATTCTTGCTGGATCATTTTCAAGCTCAAAAAGTTTAACTTTACCGTCATTTCTACCCCAAAGCCAACCCATAAATTCTCTACTTTTATTTGCAACTACTGGCTCAATGTCGTCATAATCAAACTCTTTTGCACCGACTAAATTTACATTTTTGATTATCATATTTTCGCCACGGTTTATGTTAAGTGTTATAAAAAGTGAGCTGTCGTTATCTGCAACTGGTTGTTTTTCTACGTCTACAACGGTATCAAAATAACCCTTTGACTCATAATACTGACGAATTCTCTCTTTAGTTTTTTCTATTGTAAGCTCATCATACATATTGCCTGGTTTGATGTTGATTAGTGACTCGATCGCAGTTTTATCATTTGTTACGACGCCTTTTAGATCGACTCTCGCAACACTTGGCTTCTCTTTTACAGCTACTAAAAGATTGCCATTGCCTGTATCTTCTATGTAGATATCGTCGAAATAATTTTGTTTGTATAAATTTGTGATCGCCTTATCGCTAAGCTTTGGAGTCAAATCCTGACCGACTTTTAGGCCCATTATTTGGCTTGCTACTTCAGGCGAAAGGTGAATTAGGCCTTTAAAATTTATTGACTGGATTGTTTGTGCGCTTAGGCCACTGAAAGCTAATGCTAATAAAAATAATTTCTTTTTCATTAAATTTAACCTAGAGTTTTAGTATAAGTGCGTATAATATCATATTTTATTTTTAATAAATTTAAATTTTATAATTTTGAAGGTTTTTTATGAAAATAGGTATCATCGGACTTGGTCTTATGGGCGGCTCACTTGGGTTAGCATTAAAAGATGAAAAATTAATTTCTTGTGTTAGCGGATATGACAAAGATGAAAATCATAGCAAAAAGGCCTTAGAGCTTGGCTTGGTGCATGAAATTTTAAGTATAGATGAGATGAAAAAGAAGTGTGACATCATCTTTTTGGCTGTACCAGTCGAGGCTATCGTGAGCATCGTGCAAAATTTAACTGATATCAGCGAAGATACAACTATCATTGATTTTGGCTCAACTAAACAAAAGATCATCGAGGCAGTACCAGAAAAAATTCGTAAAAATTTCATTCCAGCTCATCCAATGGCAGGTACTGAGTATTCTGGTCCAGAGGCTGCTTTCAAATCACTTTACACAGGAGCAACTGTTATCGTTTGTGACTTTGCTGAGAGCGCAGAAAAACATGTAAAAAGAAGCGTTGAGCTATTTTCTTGCCTTGGCATGAAGATTATTTTTATGAGTGCGAAAGAACATGATCATCACGTGGGTCTTATTTCGCATTTGCCTCATGCGATTGCATTTTCTCTTGCGAGTGGGATTTTAAAAGAAGAGGATAAAAGGCATATTGTGGCACTAGGTGGACCTACATTTAAGGGCATGATACGTGTTGCAAAGAGCTCGCCTTTTATGTGGAGCGATATCTTTAAGCAAAATAAAAATAATGTTGTTGAAGCCATAAATATGTTTGAAAAAGAGCTAAATTTGTGCAAAGATCTCATCAAAGATGAACACTGGGATGAACTTTTTGCCTGGATGAGCGATGCTAGAGCTGTAAGAGAAATTTTGTAATTAACTAAAAATTTATTGATTAAATGTAAAATTTCGCAAATAAAATTTAAGGTAAAAATATATGTATAGACGTGGAATTGGTGGTTTTGGTATTGTTGTGCTTTTACTAATTTTAATTTTAGCCGGTGGTTTTGGCTATGCTTTGATGTCAAAAGATTTTGAGCGAAACGAGCCGATAATTGGTGTTGCTGATAAAGTTTATTGGAATCTTAGAACTCCAATGAATATCAAATTTAAAGATGATAGCGGTATAAAATTTGTACGAATTAGTATGAATGATGGGAAAAATGATCTAAATTTGTTAAATCAAATCATACAAAATCCAAGTACTGAGCTTGATGTAAATTTGACCTTCCCAAAGACTGGCTTTTTTGCTCAAAAAGATACTTATGAGATGAATATTGAGGCTGTGGATACCAGTAAATGGAGCTTTTTTACTGGCAACAAAGCTAGCAAAAAAGTTGAAGTCGTGCTTGATACTTCAAAACCTGATCTTTACGTGCTTTCGCAGTCTTATTCTATCTCAAAAGGTGGTAGCGCGGTTGTGGTCTTTAGGGCAACTGATAATCAGCTAAAAGAGGTCTATGTCCAGACAAATTTTGGTAAAAAATTTAAGGCTGTACCATTTTATAAAGAGGGCTTTTATGCAGCACTCGTTGCTTGGCCAGTTCAGGTTGAAAATTTTAGTGCTGAGGTCATTGCAAGAGACTTTGCAGGCAATGAAAGCAAGTCTCATGTTAGATATTTTTATGAAAATGTAAAGTATAAAACTTCAACTATTGCATTAAATGATAGATTTTTAGATGGTAAGATAGTTGATCTAACTGATCAATATGCAAAAGATCCAAGCGCGCTTTCAAGGCTTGAGAAAATGAGATTTGTCAATGAAACGCTTAGAAATTCAAACGAAGAAAAAATAACAGCACTTACTACAAACCCTGGCGATGAGATGTTAACTGGCTTTAGTGCGACACCATTTTATCCACTAAGAAATGGTAAAAAAGTGGCTGACTTCGCCGATCACCGATACTATACATATAATAACGAGCAAGTAAGCGAATCATGGCATATGGGAATAGACTTTGCAAGTGTGGCCGCAGCTCCTATAATAGCTAGCAATGCCGGCCGTGTCGTACTTGCATCTGAAAATGGAATTTATGGATTAAATATTGTGATTGATCATGGATTTGGGCTTTATTCGCTTTATGGACACTGCTCAAGCACTAGAGTAAAAGAGGGCGATATGGTGGTGGCTGGTGATCAAATAGGCACTACTGGAACTAGTGGTCTTGCACTTGGTGATCACCTTCACTTTGGAATTTTAGTCCAAGGCGAAGAGGTAAGACCTCAACAATGGATGGATAAAAAGTGGATAAAAGACAATATCACAAGTGTTTTAGATGCTGCAAAAGCGATGATAGATAAAAACTAAAAATTTGCAAAATTGATTTTTTAGTGCTATCATAAGCGGATTAAAAATATAAGGAAAATTCTTGAAACAAACTACTATCGCAAGACGCGTTGAGACCGTTGGTATAGGGCTTCATAAAGGTGAGCCGATAAGACTTATACTAGAACCTCTTGATGCAAATTCTGGCATTATTTTGCACCGCGAAGATCTTGGTATTAGTTTTAAAGCTGAACCTAAAAATGTTATAAATACGCAGATGGCAACTGTTGTTGGCAACGAAAAGGGCTTTATTAGTACGATTGAGCATCTAATGTCAGCCATAAATGGTTATGGCATTGATAATATTAGAATTTCTGTTGATGCAAATGAAATTCCAGTGATGGATGGTAGTGCAATAAGCTTTTGTATGCTACTTGATGAGGCTGGCATAAGATATCTTGATGCTGGCAAAAAAGTAATTCTTGTCAGACGTGAAGTTGAGGTTGTTGAGGGTTCTAAATTTGTACGAACTTCACCTTCAAGAAGTCCAAAATTTGACTATACGATAAAATTTGATCATCCAGTTATTGGTGAACAAAGATATGTTTTTGATTTTAGTAAAAGCTCATTTATAAAAAATATAGCTCGTGCTAGAACTTTTGGATTTTTGAAAGATTTACAACGTTTGCAAGCTCAAAATTTAGCTCTTGGTGCATCGCTTGATAATGCCGTGGCAATCGATGATACGCATATCCTAAATCCAGAAGGTTTGAGATTTGAAAATGAGTTTGTAAGGCACAAAATTTTAGATGCGATTGGTGATTTGAGCTTGCTTGGGGCGCCTTTATTGGGCGATTATACAGCATTTGCTGGAAGTCATGATCTAAATCACAAATTAACTCTTGCTTTGATGGCCGATGAGAAAAACTACGAGATCGCAACCTTAAATGGCGAACTTCTAAAAGAGTATCAAAAGGTATTTGCATAGAAAGTATTGAAATTTTAGTTGTCTCTTTATCGACTCCGCTCTTGGTTGGGGTTTATAAAGACGGCGTAAAATTTGATGAAATTACTACTGATGAACATGTCAGTGAAGCTTTGATAAAAATCTTAGAAAATTTATCCTCTAAATTTAATATCACAAAAATTATCTATGCAAATACGCCAGGAAGCTTTATGGGGTTAAAGGTGGCCTATGTTATCTTAAAGACTTTCTCTTTAGCAAAGGGTTGCGAATTTTATGCGGTTAGCGGCTTTAGCTTAAATGGAGGCCAAGCGATCAGAGCAAATAAAAATTTAAGCTTCATTTTAAAAGATGGCAAAATTTTACTTGAAAAAGTAGGGCCAGTAGGATTTAGGTTGCCTTTAAATTTAGATGAATTAAAACTAAATTCAGATACACTTCCAGATTATATCATCCAAGCAGTTTAGGAGAAATTTTGAATATCTTAGTGCCTGCAACAAGTGCGAATTTGGGCCCTGGTTTTGATGCTTTGGGGCTTAGTTTGAAGCTTTTTAATAGTGTGAAAATCGAGCCAGCAAAATTTAGCTCAGTGTCGATAAACGGCGAAGGCAGTGGAAGTGTAAATTTAAAGAGAAATAATATATTCTTAAGTATTTTTAATGAAATTTTTTTTGAGCTAACTGGAAAAAATGGAAATTTTAGAGTCGTTTTTGAAAATAATATTCCATTTTCAAGGGGACTTGGCAGTAGCTCCGCTGTTATCGTTGGGGCCATTGCTTCAGCGTACGAAATGGCTGGCTTTAAGGCAAGTAAAGATACAGTTTTAAATAAAGCTATCATCTATGAAACCCATCCTGATAATATCTCGCCAGCAGTTCACGGCGGATTTATCAGCGCGATCGTAAAAAATGGCAATGTCTACGCAAATAAAATAAATTTAAGTGACGAGATAAAAGCAGTAGTTGTTATCCCAAATAAACCAATGAGTACATCCTCGTCAAGACAAATTTTACCAAAGAACTATACGATGAAAGAGTGTGTAAATAACTTATCTCATGCTGCTTTTTTAACGTCTTGTTTTTATGAAAAAAAGTATGATCTCTTAAAAATAGCAAGCAAAGATTTGATGCATGAAGAGCGTAGAATGCACGCTTTAGAAGAACTTTTTGAAGTTAGAAAAGTAGCTTATGAAAATGGTGCTTTAATGAGCACGCTTTCAGGCTCAGGTTCAAGCTTTTTAAACATCGCTTACAAAGATGATGCTAAAAATTTACAAGATATTTTAAAGAGTAAATTTGGTGATTTTAGGGTTGAGGTTTTTTCATTTGATAACGATGGATACGAAATTACGCAAAGCTAAAAACAAGTTTAAAAAGATATAATGAACAAAAATAATCCTGTAAGGACATGTGTCGCTTGTAAAATTAAAATTTCTCAGAGCTTGCTAAAAAGATACCGCTTGGTAGGTAAAAATTTAGAGCATGGCAAAGGAAATGGTCGTAGCTTTTATTTGTGTGACAAATGTATACAAAAAGATATAAAAATTTTAAAAAAAATAATTGATAAACAAACTAAAGGTGCTTTTATTTGTGATGCACCGAAGTTAAAGGAGATACTCTTAAATGAGCAATGTTAGGATTTCAGAGATCGCAAACGAGCTTGGCTATCCAAGTAAAGAGATAGTAGAAAAAGCTCAAGAGTTAGGATTAAAAGTCAAAACTCACTCAAATGCAGTTAGCCTTGAAGAGGCCGAAGCTATATATGAATATGTTCAAACTGGCGTGATACCAGATAAATTTAAAAAGAAAAAGAGTGAACCTAAATCAAAAAAAGAGCCTAAAAAAGAAGTAGAAAAAGAGTCAGTAAAAAAAGAAGAAAAACAAAAAAGCGAACCTAAAAAAGCTACTACTAAAACTGAGTCAAAGTCAGTAAAAGCTGAGCCTAAGAAAGAGGCACAAATTTTAGAAGAAAAACAAAAAATTGAGCCTAAAAAAGAAGAAATCAAAGTAGAGCAAAAACAAGTCGAAGCTCCAAGACCAAAAGAGAGTTTGGCTGATGTGACTCAAAAAAGACGTGGTCTTGTGATAGTAAAAAAGAAAAAAGATTATGAAGCGCCAATTGCTACAAAAGAAGAGAAAAAGCCTGAACCAAGCATAGCTAACATAAGCGATTTTAAAAGTATGTTTTCAGCAAATGATGAAAATTTAGCTAAGAAAAAGAAAAAAGATAAAAAAGTAGTTGTTGCAAGTAAAAAGGATAGCGCCCAGAAGATGGATCTGCTTGGCGGAAGTGATTTTGGTGACATCGTACTAGAAGATGAAGATGTAGTTGTTCTTCCTGATTTTAGCTTTAAAACCCCAGCACCAGTACCTGCTCAAAAGACAAAACAGCCAAATGTTATGAGAACTACGGTCAACAATACGATAAATTCATTTGGCGAAGGTGGTATTCAAAGAAGAGCTAGAAAAAAACACAAAAAGCCTGAAAATAAACAAAACAATGAAGCTGTGACGTCTGTAAATATTCCAAAAGAAATTCGTGTTTATGAATTTGCTGAAAAGCTAAATAAGCAGCCAAGTGAGATCATAGGTAAGTTATTTATGCTTGGTATGATGACAACAAAAAATGACTTTTTGGATGAAGATGCGATAGAAATTTTGGCTGATGAGTTTAATGTAGAGGTTAATATCATCGACGATCAAAAAGAATTTGACTACGTAGCAGCCTATGAAGAAGAGATAAAAGACGATGAAAATCTCCAGCCAAGAGCACCAGTCATAACCATCATGGGTCACGTTGATCATGGTAAAACTTCATTGCTTGATTACATAAGAAAATCACGTGTAGCAGCAGGAGAGGCTGGTGGTATCACTCAGCATGTCGGTGCTTACATGGTAAACAAAAACGGCAAAAATATCACATTTATCGACACTCCAGGTCATGAAGCGTTTACTGCTATGCGTGCAAGAGGGGCTGGTGTAACTGATATAGTTATCATTGTTGTTGCAGCAGATGACGGCGTAAAACCACAAACAAAAGAGGCGGTTAGTCACGCAAAAGCTGCAGGCGTACCAATAATCATTGCTATAAATAAAATGGATAAAGAGTCAGCAAATCCTGACCTAGTAAAGACTGGTCTTGCCGAGCTTGATATCATGCCAACAGAGTGGGGCGGAAAGTATGAATTTGTGCCAATCTCTGCAAAAACAGGCATGGGTATAGATGATCTACTTGAGATCGTACTTTTACAAGCTGATCTTTTAGAACTAAAAGCAAATCCAAAGGCAAATGCAAAAGCAACTGTTATCGAGAGCTCACTTCAAAAAGGCCGTGGTCCAGTAGCTACCATCATCGTTGAAAATGGCACGCTTCATGTTGGGGATACTGTCGTAGCTGGCGTTGCGTATGGAAAGATAAGAAGCTTACTTGATGATCAAGGTAAACCTTTGCAAGATATAAAACCAGGTGAATGTGGCGTGATAGTAGGTCTTAGCGAGATAGCAGAGGCAGGCGAGACATTAATAGGCGTAAAAACTGACAAAGAGGCTCGTGAATACGCGCAGAAAAAGGCTGAATATATCCGCCAAAAAGAGCTTAGTAAGAGCACGAAAGTTAGTATTGACGAGCTTAGTGCTAAGATCGCTGAGGGTGAGTTAAAGACGCTTCCAGTCATCATCAAAGCTGACGTTGGTGGTTCACTTGAGGCACTAAAAGCAAGTCTAGAAAAACTAGCAAATGATGAGATCAGGGTAAATGTCATCCACTCAGGTGTTGGTGGCATCACACAGAGCGACGTGGCACTTGCTAGTGCGAGTGAGGACTGCGTAATTCTTGGCTTTAACATAAGGCCAACTGGCGAGATAAAAGAAAAAGCAAAAGAGAGTGGCGTTGAGATTAAAACTTATAACGTTATTTATAATTTAATTGACGATGTGAAGGCGATTTTGGGTGGATTAATGTCGCCGATCATCAGAGAAGAGCAGCTTGGTCAAGCTCAGGTTCGCCAAGTGATCCATGTACCAAAAGTTGGTGCTATTGCTGGATGTATCGTCACTGAGGGCACAATAAACAGAGGTGCAAAAATTCGCCTTATTAGAGAAGGCGTGGTCGTTTATGAGGGCTTAGTAAGCTCACTAAAACGCTTCAAGGATGATGTCAAAGAGGTCGCTAAAGGTTATGAGTGTGGCGTTGGTATCGAAAATTTCAACGACATCAGAGAAAACGACTATATCGAAAGCTTTAAAGAAGTCAAGGAGAAAGCTACTCTATGAACGCTAACGAAATAAAGCGTATGAGAACAGAGAGTGTGCTAAAAGAGCTCATTCCAGAGGCTCTAGCTACTCTTGAAGATGGTATTTTAAAGGGGCTTTGTGTCACTGATGTCGAATGTAAAAAGGGCAGATACGACGCCTTTGTTTATCTTGATAAAATGGCTTTTGATGAGCGTGAACAAGAGTATATTTTGGGACATTTAAAGCGAGTTTGTAGGCATTTGCAAAACCACTGCATGGCAGCTGAGGGTTGGTATAGATGTCCAAATTTTCACTTTAAATTTGACGATAGATTAGAGTATCAAAACCATATGGATAAGTTGTTTGATAAAATTTCAAAGGATTTAAACAAAAATGGATAATTTAGACAAACTAGTACGCGAATGTGGCGTCGAGCTTTACGACAGCGAGATCGCAAATGAAAACGGCAGGGCTATTTTTAGAGTTTACATCACAAAAAATGGCGGAGTGAGTCTTGATGACTGCGAAAAAGTAAGCCGTCTGCTCTCACCTATTTTTGACGTGACCCCGCCAGTTAGTGGAGACTACAACCTAGAGGTTAGCTCACCCGGTCTTGAAAGAAAACTTAGTAAGCCGTCTCATTTTAAAGCGAGTGTTGGCGAGCTTGTGAAAGTTCAAACCGAGGCTGATAAATTTACAGGAAGACTCATAAAAGCAGATGAAGAGAACATTGTAGTTGAAAACGAAGAGGGGATTTTTGAGATCAACATCAGTGAGATAAAAAAAGCAAAAACATATTTGGAGTGGTAAAATGCTAAGCGACATTGAGATAACTCATCAAACAAAGCTAGAACATATCAGTAAAGTTGCCGCAAGATTAGGCTTAAGTGAAGAAGAGCTCGAGCTTTACGGAAAATTTAAGGCTAAAATTTCCCCTAGACTTGAGCCATCAAACTCAAAGCTCATCTTAGTCACCGCGACTAACCCAACCCCATACGGCGAAGGCAAAACGACTATGTCGATCGGTCTAGCTGACGCACTAAATTCACTTAATAAAAAGGTTTGTTTAGCACTTCGCGAGCCATCTCTTGGACCAGTTTTTGGCATAAAGGGTGGAGCAGCAGGTGGCGGCTACTCGCAGCTTGCGCCGATGGAAGATCTAAATTTACACTTTACAGGCGATTTTCATGCTATAACATCGGCAAATAATCTTATCTCGGCGATGATAGACAATAGTCTTTATCAAGAAAACCCACTCAAAATAGAGAAAATTTTATGGAAGCGCTGTATGGATATGAATGATCGCGCGCTTAGATTTATCACAGTAGGACAGGGTGGTAGAACGGACGGCGTGCCAAGAGAAGATGGCTTTAACATCACTGCTGCAAGCGAGATTATGGCTGTGCTTTGTCTGGCTACGAGCCTCTCTGATCTAAAAGAGCGCGTGGCAAACATCATGGTCGCCTATGATAGCGACAAAAAGCCTATCTATGTACGTGATCTAGGCTGCGAAGACGCTGTTTGTATACTTTTAAAAGATGCGATCAAGCCAAATTTATTTCAAACACTTGAACATACACCTACGCTCGTGCATGGTGGTCCATTTGCAAACATCGCACACGGCTGCAACTCCGTCATCGCAACAAAAACAGCTCTAAATTTAGCAGACTATGTCATCACTGAGGCCGGCTTTGGCTCGGAGCTTGGTGCGGAGAAATTTTTAGATATAAAATGCAGGATCGCTGATATAAGGCCAAGCGCTGTGGTGCTTGTAAGTACGATCAGATCGCTAAAATATAACGGTGAAGCCAACAAAGATGAGATCACAAAACCAGATATGAACGCCCTTAAAAAAGGTATAGAAAACCTTGGCGGACACATCGAAAATTTAAAAGTCAAATTCGGACAAAATGTAGTCGTAGCGCTTAATAAATTTGGCTTTGACACTGATGAAGAAATAAATTTCGTAAAAGAGTACTGCCGTGAGCTTGGCGTAGAAGTGGCAGTTTGTGAGAATTTCTTAAAAGGTGGTAAAGGTGCACTTGAGCTTGCTGAGCTAGTTTTAAAAGCGTGTGATAAGCCAAGCAAGATAAATTTCACATACGAGATGAGTGATGATACGAAAACTAAAATAGAAAAAGTCGCTAAGGAAATTTATGGAGCTGGTGAGGTAGTCTTTGAAGAGGCCGCTCTTAAAAAACTTGAGATGATAAAAGAGCTAAATTTAAGCCATTTGCCAGTTTGTATCGCAAAAACGCAGTACTCATTTAGCGATGATGCGAAGCTTTTGGGTAGAGCAAAGGGTTTTACATTTAGCGTAAAAGACCTTGATATTAGAACGGGAGCTGGCTTTATCGTCGCGGTTTGCGGTAAGATCATGCTGATGCCAGGACTTCCAAAAGTGCCAGCTGCGGTCAATATGAAGATAGACGCAGATGGCAAGATCGACGGCTTGTCGTAAATTTATGAAAAAGATACTGGCAAACGCCAGTATCTTTTTTAAGAGGTATAGATGAACGACGAATTTTACATGGATCTTGCTTTAAGCGAGGCTTGGAAATTTCAAATATTAACCTATCCAAATCCAGCCGTTGGATGCCTTATACTTGATGAAAATTGGCAAATTCTGTCTTGTAAGGCCCATGAAAAGGCTGGATATTTGCACGCTGAGCCAACGGCGATATTTTTTTCACTTTGCAAAAAAAGTGAAAAATTTAAAAAAGATTTTATAAAAGCTTATAACGATAAATTTAGCTCTAATATAAAAGAGGGCGAATTTAGCCTTTTAGAGCCAAAATTTACTTACGAATTTATACTAAACAACCACTCAAATTTACTAAAAAACGCAAAAGCCTACGTCACTCTTGAACCTTGCTCGCATCATGGCAAAACGCCACCTTGTGCAAATTTACTAAAAGAGCTTGGTTTTAGTGAGGTGATAATAGGTAGCTACGATGAAAATAAGGTAGCAAGTGGCGGTGGTAATTTGCTTAAAAGCGCTGGTATAAAAGTTAAATTTGGCGTTTTAAAAGAGCATTGTGATAAGCTACTTGAGCCATTTTTAGCCTATCAAAATGGTGGATTTAGTTTTTTAAAAATAGCTCTTAGTAAAAATGGCGTGGCAAGTGGTGGCATCATCACAAATGAGCTTAGCCGCACGCATGTCCATAAACTAAGAAGCGTCATAGATACGCTAGTGATCGGCGGCAACACAGTGCGAGTTGATCGCCCAAAGCTTGATAGTAGGCTAGTAAGTGGCGGCAAAAATCCAGATGTCATAATCTACTCAAGAAGTGATAAATTTGATAGGACAATACCACTTTTTAGCGTGTCAGGGCGCAAAGTTAGCATTCAAAAAGAGTTTAATCTAAAAGGACTTTGCATGTTTGAAGGGGCTGGTGAGTTTTTAAAACTTGCAAAAGAGGGCAAGCTAGCAAATGTAAAGTGGCTACTTATCTATCAAAGCTCAAATTTTAAGGATGGTAAAAGCTTGAGCCTTGATCTAAATTTAAAGCCACTATTTAGTGGGAATTTTGGAGACGATAGCTACACCTGGTATGAAATTTTGGATTAAATATCTAAGCCAAAATAGTGCTTGACTAAAAAGCCAATACCAAACGAAATGATCGCAACACCAAAAGTTATCACACACATCTCAATCACTCTTGGTAAAAATTTAAGCTCTTTTGCCACGCTTATGTAAAAGTTGTAAGTGATAATGGCAACAAAGGCAAAGAAAAACATCGACAAGACAGCGTAAACACCACTTGAAAAGATGAAAAATGGAAGTATCAAAAACGCCGTTGTTATGATGTAAGAACCACCTGTGTAGAGCGAATAGGTAAGCGGTTTGATCTCGTCGCTTGGATTTTCTTTTGACTCAAGATATGCTGAGCCAGCCATGGAAAGTGCAGCTGCAATACCCATGATAAGGCCCGTCGCACCAACTGATTTTGTATTTGAAAAAGCTAGAGCGATGCCACTTAGCGTGCCAGTTAACTCAACTAATGCGTCATTCATACCAAGAACAATGCCGCCGGCATTTATGAGCTTTATGTCTTTTAGCATAGAGATTAAATTGTTTTCATGATTTACTTCTTCTTCATAAATATCTTTAGCTTCAGGATACTCATCAACGATACCAAGATAAAATTGCTCTGCGTCTTCTTCACGTGACTCCATAAATTTTAAAGTAAAAGATGTACCAAAAATTTTAACAAGTATCGTGTAGAAAATGACTTTGAATAAATTTGCACTTCTGCTCTCACCTGTTATCTTTTGGCAAAAAGCATAATGTCGTTTTTCCTCAGTGATTAATTTACGAAGTATTTTTTTATTTTCTTCATTTTTTTCACTAGCTTCGAGTAACGTATAGATAGCGGTATCATCTGCTTCATTTTGTAGCTGTTTTAAAGCACGTTTTTTATCTAGCATAAATTCCCCTTTTTAAATTTTGTAAGATTTTGGATTTTGAAGTGTAATATTAGTATGGTGCGATCAGCGAGACTCGAACTCGCACACCTAGCGGCACTACCCCCTCAAGATAGCGTGTCTACCAATTCCACCATGATCGCAAAAAGAGTAAAAGCCCCAAAAAGGGGCTAAATTTAAGCTTTACGCTTAGCCAAGCATTGGGTTTGCGTAAAGAACAATAAGTGTAATAACAAGTGCGTAGATAACTTGTGCTTCGATCATCGCAAGAGCGATAAACATTGTAGTCATAAGTTTGCTACCAACACCTGGGTTTCTAGCTGTTCCGCTAATTGTTGCAGCAGCTGTATTACCCATACCAATAGCACCACCAAGGGCTGCAAGGCCAAGACCAATACCACCAGCGATAACTGAATATGATCTAATCATCTCGCCATCAGCGCCAAATGCAAATGCAGCAAGACCAAGAATTAAAAACACGATCTTTTTCATCGTTGCTCCTTTAAAATTTTAAAGCTCTTTCGGATCTGTCCCCTACTTAAACTTTGTGAGCCGTAATATTACAAAAACAAAACTTTGTTTCAAATAAAAACACTAAAAATTTAAATTGCCCATAAAAAATTCTTGGCTTAGAAAAATAAAAGTTTTTTTATGTTATCTTTGAAAAAATTAATTTATTCTTAATCTCAGGTAATCAATGATAAATGAAAAATTTTCAAAAATAGGCTTTGTTCTTGCTATGGCAGGATCGGCTGTTGGACTTGGTAATGCATGGAAATTTCCAACAATGGTAGGAAACAATGGTGGCTCAGCGTTTATAATTTTATATTTACTTCTCACGTTTGCTATCGCTTTTGTAGCGTTTTTAGCGGAGCTTAGCATTGGTAAGCTTGGTGAGAGTGACGTTGTAAGCTCCATTTATAAACTTGCTCCAAAACATAAAAAAATATGGTCCCTTTCAGGCTTTTTTATGATAGGAGCGATACTTATTGCTTCGTTTTATATGGTTGTCATTGGCTGGATATTAAAGTATATTTATCTTGGCTTTTCGCCACTTTTGGCTGATACTAAAGAAGCAGCAGCGCAGTTTAATACGCTTTTATCAAATGATTTAAGTAGTGCTATTGTTTGTTTTAGCTTGGTTTTTTTAATGGTATTTTTTGCTGTTTCAAAAGGTGTGAAAAGTGGCATTGAAAAGCTAAATATCTGGATGATGCCGGGTCTTTTTATACTGCTTGTTTGTATACTTTTTTATGCAATTAGCATGGGTGATGGCTTTGTTAAGGCGGCTAAATTTTTATTTGTGCCAAATTTTAGTGCGATCACGCCAGATGTTGTTTTGCAAGCTCTTGGACTTGCGTTCTTCTCGCTATCTATGGGTGTCGGCGTCATACCGACATACGCTGCAAATTTACCGGAGCAGACAAATCTTATAAAATCAACGCTTTCTATCATCTTTATAAACATATTAATAGGCATTATAATGGGACTTGTGGTCTTTACATTTATATTTGCTTATGGAGCTGATAGTACGGCAAGTGGACCAGGGCTTATTTTCATCTCGCTTGTTACGCTTTTTGCAAAGCTTGGGATAGTTGGCAATATTATGGCCATCGCATTTTTTGTTTCACTTTTATTTGCTGGTGTTACAAGTGCTGTTTCAATGATTGAACCATTTGCTTATTATTTGGTTAGAAAATTTGAAATTTCACGCAAAATGGCTCTTGTTTATATTGGAATTTTTGTCTATATTTTAGGCCTTTTTTGTATTTTTTCATATTATGCGCAGACGGCTAATATCTTTAGTATTTTTGGTAAGCCAGTCTTTGATGCACTTGATTTTCTTACTTCAAATATAATGATGCCAATAGGTGCCATAATTTTTAGTTTTTTTGTTGGCTATAAACTTAAAAAAGAGAGCCTATATCTACTCTTTGGTGAATTTATGGGAAAAGTATTTTTTGAAATTTGGTACTTCACTCTAAGATACATCGTTCCAGTTGCAATTTGTGCCATCATGATCTATCAAATAGCAGGTAAATGATGGATAGATTTAGTAAAGTTGGTTTTGTTCTATCTATCATTGGAGCAGCTATTGGCCTTGGTAATGCGTGGAAATTTCCATATATGGTCGGTAGTAATGGTGGTTCAGCGTTTATACTTATATATCTATTTTTTGCTTTTGTCGTTGGGCTTAGCATATTTTTTGCCGAGATGGCGATGGGTAAAATTTCTCGTCTTGATACGGTTGGGGCATTTAAAAGTCTAGCTGCAAAGGGGGCAAATTCTTGGAAATTTGCTGGTGTTGTGATGGTGACAGGGTTATTCATCGCATCTTTTTATACGCTCATTATCGGCTGGGTTTTAAAATACGTTATCTTAAGTCTTGGTGAGCTTCCAAAAGATATGGCAAGCTCAGAAGCGCTTTTTGTAAATTTTACTTCAAAGGGCATAGAGGAGCAAATTTTATACTTTAGTATCGCTTTTTTTGCCTACTTTTTTATACTTACAAAAGGTATAAAAAGTGGAATAGAACGTATAAATGTATATCTTATTCCAGCGCTTTTTATTTTGCTTTTGCTTATGCTTGGCTACTCTTTTGGCATGAATGGATTTGATGAGGCGGCTAAATTTTTACTTGTACCTGATTTTTCAAAGATAGATCAAAGCGCTATCTTAAATGCTCTTGGGTTAGCTTTTTTTACGATGTGTATTGGCATTGGCTGCATTTTAACTTACTCATCAAGCCTAGGCAATGATACAAATTTATTTACTTCATCACTTTATGTAGTCTTTGCAAATATAATTATTAGTGTGATTATCGGACTTATAGTTTTTACATTCACCTATGAATTTGGCTCAGAGCCATCAAAGGGCGCAGGGTTAGCGTTTATCTCGCTTCCAACGCTTTTTGCAAAGCTTGGTTTGCTTGGAAATTTCTTAGCTTTTGCATTTTTTACATCTTTATTTTTTGCTGGTATAACATCGGTTATTTCACTAGTTGAACCATTTATATTTTTCTTAAATAAAAGCTTGGGATTTAGTAGAAATAGATCAATTATTATTGTCGGCGCCGTAGTTTATCTTTTAGGGATTTTATGTGCATTAAGCGGCATTGGCGATTTTAAAGAAGCACTTACATTTTTTGGCAAGAGCTTTTTTGATTTGCTTGATTATCTTAGCTCAAACATTATGCTCCCACTTGGTGGCATTATATTTGCCATTTTTGTTGGGTACTTTATGAAATTTGAGCTTTTAAAAGAACTTTTCTTGCCTTATATGGGTGAGATTGTTTTTAAAATTTGGTATTTTTTAATAAGGTTTGTGGCACCAGTTCTAGTTTTTGTGGTGTTAGTAAGGGAGATTGCATAATGGCAAAAGAACAGTTTTCTAAAATAGGTTATGTTTTAGCAGTTGCAGGGTCAGCTGTTGGACTTGGCAATGCGTGGAAATTTCCATATATGGTCGGTGAAAATGGCGGATCGGCATTTGTTATTTTATATCTTTTGATAACGTTTTTAGTTGGCATACCTATCTTTATGGCAGAGCTAAGTATTGGCAAACTTAGTGAGAGCGATAGTGTAAATGCCTTTAGAAAGTTGGCGGATAAAAATAAAAATTTATGGCAACTAGTTGGAATTTTAGCTATGGTAACCGCAGCTATAATCTCATCTTATTATATTGTTATCATCGGCTGGGTCTTTAAGTATTTCACACTATCTTTTACCGGTCTTCCAAACGATATAGAAAGTTCAAAAGTAATATTTAACGAGCTTCTTACACATGGTCTTGGCGAGCAGACGCTTTATTTTGTTATAGCATTTGTAGCTTGCTTTTTTATCCTTTCAAAAGGTGTGAAAAGTGGTATTGAAAAGCTAAATGTTTGGATGATGCCAAGCCTATTTATCATGGTTTTAATCATGCTTATCTTTTCTATGACGATGAATGGCTTTACAAAATCGGCTGAGTTTTTACTTGTTCCTGACTTTAGCAAAATTTCATTTAACTCGCTCTTGCTTGCTCTTGGGCTTGCTTTTTGGACACTATCTCTTGGTATGGCAGCGATCATTACATATTCAGCTAGCCTAAGCGATGATACAAATTTAGCCACTTCTACGCTAAGTATCGTTTTTATAAACATCGTCTTAGCCATCATGATGGGTCTTGTTATCTTTACATTTATATTTGAATTTGGCGCAGAGCCGTCTCAAGGACCAGGACTTGTCTTTATCTCGCTTCCAACGCTCTTTGCAAAGCTTGGTGTGATAGGTCAAATTTTAGCTGTGGCATTTTTTGCTGCACTTATCTTTGCTGGCATTACTTCGGCTATCTCTATCGTAGAGCCGTTTGTATTTTTCTTGATCAGAGAGTATGGCATTAGCAGGATAAAAGCTCTTAGCATAGTTGGAGCTGGTGTTTTTGTATTAGGATTTTTATGTCTTTTATCAAATATAGAAAATGTTGGCGACAAATTTATGCTCTTTGGTAAAAATTTCTTTGATTTTCTTGACTTTACCGCTTCAAATGTTCTGCTTCCAATTAGTGGTATAGGTGGAGCGATATTTGTTGGATATTTTATGAAAAGAGAGGCACTTTATGTGCTATTTAGTCCATATATGAGTGACTTTGTATTTAGTGCGTGGTATTTTTTATTAAGATATGTGGCGCCAGTTTGCGTCTTTATCATCATGATAAATAAATTGTTTTTTTAAGGGTTGTTTATGCAAAAAGTTGAGAAATTTTTTGATAAGGTTGGCGATATAGTCGGCTATATTTGCATGTTTGTTATGGCTTTGATGATAATAGACGTCTTTTTTAACGTTGTGGCAAGATATTTTTTCTCTTATGGAAACGTTGCATTTCAGGAGCTTGAGTGGCATTTTTTTGCTGTGATATTTTTGCTTGGTATGAGCTATGCATTAAAAGAAGATGCACACGTTAGAGTTGATATATTTTATGCTAAATTTTCACCAAAGAACAAAGCTCTTGTAAATATGATAGGAACTGTTATTTTTGTAATTCCATTTGCACTTTTAGTTTCAAATTTATCGTTTGAATTTGTGAGTGATGCTTATACTTCAGCTGAAGCTAGTGCGGATCCAGGCGGTCTTACTCACAGATGGATCATAAAAGCACTTATTCCTTTTTCTTTTTATCTACTTGTATTTTTTGCGATTGGCTTTTTTATAAGAAATTTTAATCTTTACAAAAAAGCTAAAAAGGGGGAATAATGGCTGGTTTGATAATGTTTATAGCTGCGCTTTTGATGCTAGGCATTGGCTTTCCAGTAGCCTTTACCTTTGGTGCGGTTTCTATGATATTTGGCATGATTGGTAGTATTGTTGAGAGTATTGGAGACGGAGATGGGCTACTTGGAAGTATCGAAGTTTTCAAAGATATGTTTAACTTCATGCCATATAGAATTTTCTCTATCATGGAGAGTAGAATTTTTATAGCAGTTCCACTTTTTGTATTTATGGGCGTCGTGCTTCAAAAGTCAAAACTAGCTGAGAGGCTACTTGAGAGTATGGGTATGCTTTTTGGAGAAATTCGCGGAGGCATTGCTATTAGCACTATCTTGGTTGGAGCACTTCTTGCAGCTTCAACTGGTGTTGTTGGTGCAAGTGTCGTTGCAATGGGCGTTATAAGCTTACCTGTTATGTTAAAGTATAAATACGACCAAGCGCTAGGTTGTGGCACTATATGTGCCGCTGGTACGCTTGGACAGATCATTCCACCTTCTATCGTGCTAATTATCTTGGGTGATATATTTTCAGTGCCAGTTGGTGAGCTTTTTCATCAAGCCATCATCCCAGGACTCACGCTAGTAGCAGTTTATATCATTTATATTTTGATTGTTGCTTATTTGAAACCAGATACCGCACCAGTAGTAAAAGATGAGAGCGGTGTTAGTAAATTTAAGCAGATCATGAGAGCACTAATCGCTATCTTTCCGCCACTTTTACTGGTTATTTGCGTATTGGGTTCTATATTTGCAGGTATCGCTACACCAACTGAAAGTTCAGCTTTTGGCTGCGTCGGAGCCATTATTTTAGCTATTTTTTATAGGACATTTTCATTTTCTATGATAAAAGAGGCATTGGCTGAAAGCGTAAAAACCACAGCACTTGTCTTTGCCATACTTGTTGGTGCGACAGCCTTTTCTATGGTATTTAGTTACACTGGTGGCGATGAGATTGTTGAAAAATTTATGACAAATTTGCCAGGCGAGAAGTGGGGCTTTATCATTTTTAGTATGGTTGTCATCTTTGTACTTGGCTTTTTTATCGACTTTGTTGAAATTTCATACATTGTGCTTCCTATCTTGGTGCCAATAGCCGCAAAGCTTGGTATAAATCCAATTTATCTAGCAATCTTAGTTGCTATGAATTTACAAACTTCATTTTTGACGCCGCCATTTGGTTTTAGCTTATTTTTCCTAAGGTCAGTCGCACCAGCTGAGATAAAAACGACTGCTATTTATAAAGGCGTTGTGCCTTATATTTTTATTCAGCTTGCTGTACTTGTATTTTTCTGCGTCTTTCTAATGGAATTAAAGCCAATGCTTGATGCGAGCCACGGCGGATTATTAAACTTCTTACTCTCACTTTTTAAATGATATAAAAGTTTTTGGTTGTAAAATACCAAAAAACAAGCAAAATGGCTAATTTGAGTTTCTAATCAATTTAGCCATTTTCTATGAACTCTTTAAATAAATTTATAAAATTAATGAGGTGGGTGATGGCGAAGAAATTTATCGATGTTATGGATACGACCTTTAGAGATGGCTTTCAGTCAGTTTATGGCGCTAGAGTGCTTATGAATGACTTTTTGCCTGCGCTTGAAGCAGCCAAAGAGGCTGGCATAGAGCATTTTGAATTTGGCGGTGGGGCTAGATTTCAAAGCCTTTATTTTTACCTAAATGAAGACGCTTTTGCGATGATGGATAAATTTAGAAGCATCGTAGGACCAAAAGCAAATCTTCAAACCCTAAGCAGGGGCGTAAATACCGTCACACTTGATACTGGCAGCCGTGAGCTAATCGACCTTCACGCAAAGCTTTTCAAAAAACATGGAACCACCACCATTAGAAATTTTGACGCACTAAATGACGTTGAAAATTTAAAATATTCAGGCGAGAGGATCGCTCATCACGGACTAAAACATGAAGTTGTTGTTACGATGATGGATCTGCCCAGTGGCTGTGTGGGAGCACATGATGTTAAATTTTATGAGAAAATTTTAAGAGAAATTTTAGATGCAAACATCCCTTATCACAGTGTTTGCTTTAAAGATGCAAGTGGCACAAGTAGCCCACAAAAGGTCTATGAAACCATAAAAATGGCTAGAAAATTATTGCCAGAAAAAACTCATATCAGACTTCATACACATGAAACAGCAGGCGTAAGTGTGGCTTGCTATCTTGCAGCGCTTGAAGCCGGCGTTGATGGAATAGATCTAGCCGCAAGCCCAGTAAGTGGTGGTACAAGTCAGCCAGATATCTTAACTATGCTTCACGCAGTAAAAGGCAAAAACTACGATCTTGGCGGACTTGACGTGGAGAAAATTTTAAAATATGAAAGCGTTTTGAATGATTGCTTAAAAGAGTATTTCTTGCCACCTGAGGCCGTACAAGTAAGCCCACTCATACCATTTTCACCGATGCCTGGTGGCGCGCTTACAGCAAATACCCAGATGATGAGAGATAACAACATCTTAGATAAATTTCCAGAGGTTATCCTTGCGATGCGTGAAGTGGTGCAAAAGGGTGGATACGGTACTTCAGTGACTCCTGTTAGCCAGTTTTACTTCCAACAAGCGTTTAATAATGTAATGTTTGGCAAGTGGAAAAAGATAGCTGAGGGATACGGTAAAATGGTGCTTGGCTACTTTGGCAAGACACCAGTTACGCCTGATAAAGAGATCATCAAGCTTGCAAGCGAGCAACTAGGCTTAAAACCAACTACAAAACACGCAGTTGATATAGCTGATAAAGATGAGAGTAAGTCGCTTGCTCACGTAAAAGAAATTCTAAAGCAAAACAATATAAAAACTACCGAAGAAAATATATTTATAGCAGCAGCTTGTAAAGAAAAGGGTATCGCATTCTTAAAAGGCGAAGCCAAAGTAAATGTTAGAAAGATCGACCCAAATGCTAAAGCAAACGAGGGCAGACAAACTCAAAGTGGCAGATATAGTGTCGTTGTAAATGGTAGCCGCTACAATGTCGAAGTAAGCGAAGGTTTTAACGATGGCATCCAAGTAAAATCAATCACCGGAGTTGAAGGCAAGAGCGTAAAAAATACTAAAAGTGCAGCAGCAGGTGCAACTGAAAATGATATCGTTGCTAGCTTGCCGGGTGCTGTGCATAAAATTTTAGTAAGTCCTGGCGATCAAGTCAAAAAAGGGCAAGCTGTAGTCGTGCTTGAAGCAATGAAGATGGAGATAGAGGTCAAAGCCCCAAAAGATGGTGTGATAGGATCTATTGAAGTTAGCAAAGGTCAAAGCGTCGCGAACAATCAAGTGGTGGCTAAATTTAAATAAATTTGCCACTTTTAAAAAGATAGTGTTAAGCGAAATTTGATTAACATTTTGATGACTTTTAGGTCAGAAGTTATAAAGAAATGAAAATTTTAAAGGAAACAACATGATAAATAAATTAGACGAGCTAGGTCTAAAAGAGATCAAAAAGATAAATCACAATCTAAGCTACGACGAGCTTTTTGAGCTTGAAAAGACAAATAACGAGGGCAGGGTTTCAAGCAACGGCACGTTTATGGTAGATACGGGAATTTTTACTGGAAGAAGCCCAAAAGATAAGTACTTTGTCAAACAAGATCCAAGTCAGAAGTATATCGCTTGGGGCAAGATAAATCAGCCTATTACAAAAGAGCTATTTGATAAACTTCTTAAAAAAGCAAAAGAGCAGCTAAGTGGCAAAGAAATTTTCATCCAAGATGCATTTTGTGGAGCTAGCAAAAAGAGCCAAAAATCAGTCCGTTTTGTTACCGAAGTAGCGTGGCAAGCACATTTTGTAAAAAATATGTTTATCCGCCCAAGTGAGGCAGAGCTAGCTAAATTTGAGCCTGATTTTGTAGTATATAACGCTTGTAAGACAAAAAATGAGGACTACAAGGCTGATGGACTACATTCAGATGTCTTTGTTATCTTTAATGTCGAGGAAAATGTTGCAGTGATCGGCGGCACATGGTATGGTGGCGAGATGAAAAAAGGTATTTTTTCTATGATGAACTACTGGTTGCCACTTGAGGGCAAGCTAAGCATGCACTGCTCTGCAAACGTAGGCGAAAAAGGTGATACAGCGCTATTTTTTGGCCTATCTGGCACTGGTAAAACGACACTTTCAACCGATCCAAAACGCAAGCTAATAGGAGATGACGAGCATGGCTGGGACGATGATGGCGTGTTTAACTTTGAGGGTGGCTGCTACGCAAAATGTATAAACCTTGATCCAAGTAGCGAACCAGAAATTTACGCAGCGATCAGGCGTGATGCGCTACTTGAAAATGTCGTGGCTGACGAAAATGGCGTGGTTGATTACAAAGATGGCTCAAAGACTGAAAACACACGCGTGAGCTATCCGATCTATCACATCGACAACTACGAGCCAAGCTCAAGCGCTGGTCATCCAAAAAATATCATCTTTTTAAGTGCTGACGCTTTTGGCGTGCTCCCTCCAGTTGCAAAGCTGACAAAAGAGCAGGCGATGTATTATTTCTTAAGTGGCTACACAGCAAAAGTTGCTGGCACAGAGCGCGGTATAACTGAGCCAGTCGCTACTTTTAGCGCTTGCTTTGGCGAGCCATTTATGCCACTTCATCCAACTGTCTATGCAAAATTGCTTGGCGAAAAGATAGATAAGCACGGCGTAAATGTCTATCTTGTAAATACAGGCTGGAGCGGCGGTGCTTACGGCGTTGGCAAGCGTATGAGCATAAAAGCAACACGTGCTTGCATAAATGCGATCCTTGATGGCAGTATCACAAAATGTGAATTTGAAAATTTTGATAAATTTAACTTCGCTATCCCAAAAGAGCTCGATGGCGTCGAGACAAAGCTACTAAATCCTATAAACACATGGACGCATCCGGCTGAGTATAACGCTTCACGTGATAAGCTCGCTAAAATGTTTGTTGAAAATTTCAAACGTTACGAAGATGTAAAAGAGGGCGTTGAGTACGCTAAAGCTGGTCCAAAGGCTTAATTTGCATAGCCTTGCAAAAAATTTTGCAAGGCTAGTTTTTTTAGTTGGCATTTTTGATATTAAAGTATCTTTCTTCTAAATTCCAAGTTCAATTGTTACATTTGTAAATTTATTCTATTAAGTAACAAAATATTAGATATTGCCAAATATATGAGTTACTAATAAAATTTTCCTATTACACTTAGCCTAGTTTTTTCTGTGCTTGAACCAAGTATCAAATATCATTTATTGTGCTACTGTTTTCTAAAAATTTTTATAGGTTTGAGTAGGAGATAGATTGCATAAATTTAGGGGAAAAAGAAAAAATAAGGGCAAAGTTGCCCTTATAGTTATAAATGTATATTATGAGTGAAAGTGAAATTCCTCTGGATGATCTAGTGCGTATCTAAATTTATCCATATCGACTTTTTTATCCCAGATAGAAACTATCATGCAACCAACAGCGTTACCGCAGAGATTACCAACTGCACGCATCTCTGACATAAATTTATCAACGCCAAGTAGCACAGCCACGGTGACAACTGGTATGCCAGTGCTTGGGAGTGCACTTAGTGTGCCTGCAAGGACGACAAAACCAGATCCCGTAACGCCAACTGCGCCTTTACTTGTGATCATTAGCACGATTAGAATACTTATTAGATGCTCAAAACTTAGCGGGATGTTGAAGGCTTGCGCTAAGAAGATAACGCTTAAGCTTAGATAGATGTTGGTGCAGTCAAGGTTAAATGAGTAGCCAGTCGGGATGATAAGTCCAACTGCGCCTCTATTTATACCAGCTGATTCTAGCTTTTGCATAAGTGGCGCAAGAGCTGTTTCGCTCGAGCTTGTTGCAAAGACTACCAATACCTCTTTTGAAATAAAACGCATAAATTTAAAGACATTGATTTTTGCAAAATAGCAAATAATGCCAAGCACCACAAAGATAAAAAAGCAACTTGCAAGTGCCATAACAACCAAAAGCTCCATCATGCCAAGAAGCGTTCCGATACCAAATTTGCCGATTAGATAAGCCATAGCTGAAAATGCAGCCACTGGGCTAAAGAGCATAAGCCAACTAAGAAGTTTTAAGACATAGTGCTGAATAAATTCAAGTGGCTTTAGGCAAGCTTGTTTTTTATCATGAGCTAGCAGCGAAAGTACGATGGCAACGATAATAGCCATGAAAAGTACTTGAAGTGTGTTTGATTTTATAAATGGATCAAGTATATGCACGTAAGGGAAAATATCATCTACTGGCACAGCACCTCTTAAAAGATGAAGTGTATGTGCTACAAATCCGCTATTTGCGTCCATATTTGCAGCTTGAGATGTAAATTTAGCCACACTTGAGGCATCAAGCTGAGTGTAGTCAAGATTCATACCATGTCCCGGACGAAGTGTCTCGCCAAAGATGATACCGACAGCAAGTGCAAGTGTGCTAACTATCTCAAAATAGATAAATGCCTTTAATCCAATAGACCCAAGATCTTTTAAACTCTCGAGCCCAACGATACCTGAAACGATCGTTAAAAAGATAATAGGACCAATCAAAATTTTAAGTGCTTTTATAAAATAATCAATGCCTGGCTTGCTTGCTATACCAAGCTCAGGTGCGACCATGCCAACGATAACGCCACCAACAATACCGATCACAACCCAAAAGGCAAGATTGGTAAATAATCTTACAGCAAGATTTCCTTGCTTTTTAGTATTATTCATAAATTTCCCCTTTATAGGCTTTCTCTGATCTTAGCAGAGATGATCTTATCGCCTTGTCTTATAGCGTCAAGCACCTTTAGGCTCTCTTCATCAACGCATTTTCCAAAGACTGTATGCACGCCGTCAAGATGAGGTTGTTTGCTATGACAGATGAAAAACTGTGATCCGCCAGTATCACGCCCCGCGTGAGCCATGCTTAGGCTACCGCGCTCGTGTTTTACCTTTTGGTTGTCGCATTCGCATTTTATTCTCCAGCCAGGACCGCCTGTACCTGTGCCATTTGGACAACCGCCTTGGATGACAAAATTTGGTATAACTCTGTGAAAATTTAGACCATTATAAAAGCCTGATTTTATCAAATGGATAAAATTTGCGACAGCTTGTGGAGCTTCTTCGGCAAAAAGTTCAAGTCTGATATCGCCTTTGTCTGTCTCTAAAACTACAAATTTATCTTTTTTAAGTTCATCTAAATTTATATCATAAACTTTTAATTCATCAAAACGCATGTATTTCCCTTTTATTCGATATTTGTATAAACCGCTTGAACGTCATCATCGTCTTCTAGCTTATCAAGAAGTTTCTCAACCTCAAGCATTTGCTCTTCGCTTAGATTCACGGTTTGATTTGGTAAGTATTGAAGTGAAGCTTTTTTAACTACTAAATTTAGCTTCTCTATGCCTTCATGAAGTGTGCCAAAATTTGCGTAATCGCCATAAACAAATAACGTCTCATCGTCAGCCTCGATATCGCTTAGACCATAATCTATTAGTTCAAGCTCGATCTCTTCGATATCTGCGCTTGGCTTTTCAAGCTCAAAAACACTCTTTCTTGTAAACATAAAGCTAAGGCTGCCACTTGGTAAAATTTCTCCACCATTTTTGCTAAATATCGCTTTAACATTGGCAACCGTTCTTGTTGGATTGTCGGTCGCACACTCAACGATGATCTGTACACCGTGAGCTGCTTTGCCGTCATAAAAAATAGTCTTAATATCGGCGCTATCTTTGCCATTTGCTCTTTTTATAGCTGCATCGATGTTATCTTTTGGCATATTTTCAGCTTTTGCCGCTGCGATAGCTGCGCGAAGTTTAGGGTTCATATCCGGATCACATCCGCCATCTTTTGCCGCTACTGTTATAGCCTTTGCAAGTTTTGGAAATACCTTACTCATCTTATCCCATCTAGCTTCTTTTGCTGCTCTTCGGTACTCAAATGCTCGTCCCATAAATATCCTTAAATAAATTTTTTACGGATTATAACTAAAAAAATTTTATACTTTTTTAAAACATTTTTAGTTTGCCTGCCAAAGCGTTTAATTTGTAAATTTGAAAATAATATTTGGTAAAAATTTAAGCTAAAGGCATATAATCATACCATGATAAAAAATGCTCAAAAACAAGATGCAAAAATCTGCATAAAACTACTAAATTTAGCGATGGAGGATATCGCCTACAAGCTAAGTGGCTACGACGATCCTACAAAAAGCGATGAAATTTTAGAGAAATTTTTTAAAAGCGAGACAAATAGACTTAGCTATAAAAATGTCTTTGTTTATAAGCATAACGAGGAAATTATAGCTGCTATGTGTGCTTACTTTGGTGGCGACGTGGAGCAACTTGATAGAGAAATTTCACAGCATTTAATGGCTCTTGGCAAAGATGACAAGGTAGAAAAAGAGTGTTTTGACGATGAGTTTTATATAGATAGTATCGCTGTTGATGAAAATTTTAGAGGCCAAGGGCTTGCAAAAGAGCTCATAAGGCATTCGTTTGTCAAGGCAAAAGAGCTAGGGCATAAAAAGGTTTCATTAATAGTAGATACAAATAAGCCAAAAGTTCGTAAATTTTACGAGAGTTTGGGTTTTAAATTTAATGTCAAGAAAGTTGTAAATTTACATGAATACGACCATATGATAAAGGAGATAATATGAAAACATTTGAAGCAAACAATATCCACTGCCAAAACTGCGCAAACACTATAAAAAACGCACTTGAAGATGACTTTGGCAAGATAGAAGTTGATCTTAGCAAAGAGCCAAGACAAGTTAGGGTTGATCTTAAAGATAGTGAAGTTGAAAAATTTAAATCTGAAATGGCTGATCTTGGATTTGACGTTATAAAGGAGCTTTGATATGCCTTTAAAAGTCAAGCTAAATATAGCGGGAATGAGCTGCGTAAATTGCTCAAACGCTATCGAGAAAGTTTCTAAAAAGATAGATGGGGTGCTTGAAGCAAATGTAAATTTTGCAAATGCAAGCGGCGAATTTGTCCTAAAAGACGCTAGCGTGCGTGAAGTTTTAGAGCAAAAGATAAAGAAGCTTGGCTATTTTGTGGCGACAAATATTGATGAATTTGAAGCCAAAAGAGACGAGCATATAACTGCGATCAGAAATAAATTTATATTTGCATTTCTAGCGAGCATGGTCATCATGGCGCTTGAGATGTTTGTAAGGCCTAGCGTGGTTGTAAATTTAGCCATTTTAGCGCTTGGCTTTTTGGTGCTAGCTTTTAGTGGCAAAGACTTCTTTGCTCACGCCATAGAGGCTGTTAAAAACAAAAACTACGATATGAACGTGCTTGTAGCTCTTGGAAGCGGCAGTGCATTTTTATACTCGCTTTTTGCTGTGATCTTTTCAGATTTCATCCCAGATGATCTAAAAAATGTCTATGTCTCGGGCGCAGCGATGATAATAGCCTTTGTTTTGCTAGGTAAGTATCTTGAAGAGCGCTCAAAGGCAAAGGCAGGCGACTACCTAAAGACGCTACTTAAAATTTCTCCAAAAACCGCCTTTTTGGTCATGCCAGATGGACATAGTAAAGAGGTAAATGTAAATGAGCTAAAAGTAGGCGACATCGTCATCGTAAAAAATGGCTACAACATCCCAAGTGATGGCGTGATAGTTCAAGGTGGCGCTGAGATAGATGCTTCTATGCTTACAGGAGAGAGCTTGCCAGTTTATAAAGAGGTGGGAGATGGCGTATTTGCCGGCACTCTAAACACAAATGGCTACATAAGCGTCAAGGTGACAAAGAGCTCTTACGAGAGCTTGCTATCTCAAATTTTAAACCTACTAAGCGACGCTAGCTCTAAAAAGATGCCTATCGGACGGCTGGCTGACAAGATAGCAAACATCTTTGTGTCAAGTGTCGTGGCGACCTCAGTTCTTACATTTTTAATATGGATAATTTTTAGTGGAAATTTCGCCTATGCGATCTCTAGCGCGATCTGCGTTTTAATAATCTCATGTCCATGCGCTCTTGGACTTGCTACGCCAATAGCAATAGTAAGCTCGCTTGCACGCGGTGCAAAAGCTGGAATTTTAGTAAAAAATCCAGAAGTTTTAGAGCTAATAAAAGATGCTAAATTTGTAGCTTTTGACAAAACCGGCACACTTAGTAAAGGGCAAATCAGCGTCAAAAGCTCAAATTTAAGCGAGCAAGATTTAGCTCTTATCGCTTCTGCTGAAAATTTAAGTGAGCATCTCATCTCAAAAGCTATCGTTAGATATGCAAAGCAAAAATGTATAGATTTACAAAAGCTAAATGGAAAATTTCAAAATGTTGTCGGGCAAGGCATCATCTATGAGGATGAGAATAATCAGATAATAATCGGAAACGAAAAGCTGCTTTTGGAAAATGAAGTAAGTTTAAATCCGGATGAAAGTAACGCTATAAAAGAGGCTACAAACGATGGAAGCGGCGTCATACTTTGTGCTATAAATAAAAAATTTGTTGGTTTTTTAACGCTTAGTGATGAGCTAAAAGACGAGGCAAGCGATGTTATAAACGAGCTTACAAGTCTAAATTTACAAAGTGTGATCCTTTCAGGCGATGATGAGAAGGTGGTTGCAAGTATTGCCAAGAAGCTAAATGTGAGTAAATATCACGCAAATATGCTGCCTGAAGATAAATTTAATGAGATAAAAGAGCTTACAAATCATGGTGGCGTTATCTTTGTTGGAGATGGCGTAAACGACTCACCATCACTTAAAGAAGCAAGTGTTGGTATCGCTATGAACTCGGGCTCAGATATAGCAAAAGGTGCTGGAGATATCGTGCTTATTAAAAATGATTTGCGTGGAGTGACTGGACTAGTTAGATTAGCAAATGCTACTATGGCAAACATAAAAGAAAATTTATTTTGGGCGTTTATGTATAACGCGATTTGTATCCCGGTGGCTGCAGGCGTATTTTATCCAGTCTTTGGGCTACTTTTAAGCCCAGTTTATGGCTCAATGGCGATGTGTCTTAGCTCTGTTACTGTTGTTTTAAACGCACTTAGACTTAGATATCTACGACTTAAGGATTAAAATTTGAAACTTGGAGAACTTTATAGCGTTGTAGCGGCTGCGCTTGCTGCAAATTTTAGTGGTATTTTGGATGTTTCATCTTTTATGCGTATCAAAAAGACAAATGCGTGGATAACGCAGACAAATAACGAAACAAATAAAAAAGGTAACGAGCTTTATGCCAAATTTATCAAAGATGAAAGTAGTGCTGCTTTATGTGACGATTTTGTCATTTTAAAGTCAAAATTTGAGGCAAGCTACTATTTTTCTTCTGCAAAAGATGATCTAGTTCAATTTTATAAGGCTATAAATTTTCAGCCAAAAATTGGCGAGGTTGATAGCATCTCAAATCAGCTAATTTTAATAGCAAATATTTTAAAAAGCAAAGCATCTAAGGAGTCTATGAAACTTCTTGCAGCTTTTAGTGTCTCATTTTTCTTGCCTTATGCTAAACAGCTTTCAAAAGATATCCAAAAAGACGCAACTAGCAATTTTTATAAATCAATGGGATATTTTTTAGAGGATTTTTGCCTAGTTTTAGAAACTATTATTGGTAAGGCTTAGTTTTAAGCCTGTGCCATTTCTATCATTTGAGTTTTAATGCTTAAAATGTTATTTTGGATGACTGACTGCTCTAAATTTAAGTAATGAAGCATTTGCATAGAATTACGATCTTTTAGGCTTTGGATGCTTGAAATTTGATGCGAAATATCTAGCTTTTGATCTTGTAATTTTTCTAAGTCTTTTTGTAACTGTATGGCACTTGCTTTATTAATAATTATAGAGGAAATTTTAGCATCTTCTCTTTGTTCTACATGTACTTCATTGCTTCTAACAATATCTTTCTTGTCATAGCCGGAAGATACTAGCATGCTTGTTTTTGAGCTATTTGAAGAGATAGATGTATAGCCATCATGATAAAAAATATTTGAGTTCATATTTGCGTCTATTTGCATATCATCCTTCCTCTTATAGATTATTTTTATTTTAAACTATATTCAATAGAAAATTAAAATAGTTTTTAAAAAGTTATATTTTGAATTATATTTCTATATTCTTAAAGATAAATTATATTTATAACTTTTTTGCAACTTTATAGTTAAAATACCCAGTTAAGTGCTATTTTGTTAAAATCACGCAAAACTAATCAAAGGTAAAGCTATGAAAAAAGATGAAAACGCACATAAAAAGATGTGGGAGGGTAGATTTAGCGAGGCTAGCTCGAAGCTGCTTGAGGAATTTAATGCTTCTATAAATTTTGATAAAAATCTTTTTGAAGAAGATATTGCCGGTAGTAAGGCTCACGCAAAGATGCTTGGAATTTGTGGAATTTTGAAAAAAAATGAGTCAGAGGCGATCATAAAGGGGCTTGATGAGGTTTTATCTGAGATAAGAGCAGGTAAATTTGAGTTTAAGTTAGAAGATGAAGATATACACATGGCAGTTGAGAAGCGACTTAGCCAGATCATCGGCGCCGAGCTTGGAGGCAGACTGCACACAGCTAGAAGTAGAAATGACCAAGTTGCGCTTGATTTTAAATTTTATGTTTTGAAGAAAAATTTAGAAATTTCTTCACTCATCAAAGAGCTCATCGCCACGCTTACAAATTTAGCCAAAAACCACAAAGATACGCTAATGCCAGGCTACACGCACCTTCAGCACGCCCAGCCAGTAAGCCTTAGCTACCATTTGCTAGCATACGCGTTTATGTTTAAGAGGGATTTTGAGCGATTTGTCAGCTCGTATGAGCGAAACAACCTAAGTCCGCTTGGCTCAGCAGCCCTTGCAGGCACGCCGCACAAGATAGATAGGAGTATCGTTGCAAGTGAGCTTGGCTTTGCAGGCTGCACGCAAAATGCGATGGATAGCGTGAGCGACCGCGACTATGCGCTGGAGATTTTATTTAACATTAGCGTTTTCATGACGCACGCTTCTAGACTTTGCGAGGAGCTCATACTCTGGAGCTCGCAGGAATTTGGCTTTGTAAGCATTAGTGACGCTTATAGCACGGGCAGCTCCATTATGCCTCAAAAGAAAAATCCAGACGTCGCTGAACTCATACGCGGCAAAACTGGGCGTGTAAATGGAAATTTAGTAGCGTTGCTAACTACGATGAAGGGCTTGCCACTTGCTTACAATAAAGATATGCAAGAAGATAAAGAGGGTGTTTTTGGTAGCGTTGCGACCATTTTAAGCTCGGCTACTATCCTAAATGAGATGATAAAAACGGCTAAATTTAATGAAAAAAATATGTTAAAAGCGACAAAAACAGGGCATCTAAGTGCAACTGATCTGGCGGACTATCTAGTGCGTGAGAAAAATATCCCATTTAGAACGGCGCACTTTATCACCGGCAAAGCTGTCGCAAAGGCTGAAAGCTTGGGGCTTGATCTAAGTGAGCTAAACGAAGAGCAGCTAAAAAGTGTCGATGAAAATTTGGACGAAAATGCCATTAAATTTCTAGATCTGCACGCTTCCAAAGAGGCTCGCACTTCAAAAGGCGGCACGGCAAATAAAAGCGTTGATGAGCAGATAGAAATTTTAGACTACTGGCTTAAGAAAAAAGAGTTATAATTACGCAAAATCTACAAATTTTAAAGGATGAAAAATGTTTTTTGATGGCAAAAATAAAGAGCTTTCTAGTAAAAATGAAGCTTTACAAAGAGAAAATGAAGCTTTAAAGGCTGAAATTTTAGCACTTAAAAATGAGCTAAAAAACGTTAAAACTTGCGAGCCAAAAGAGCAAGCCAAGGATAAGCAAGAAGCTGTAAATTTATTGCTTTCAAGTTATCAAGATGGTATAAATTTCTTGCAATTAACAATGGAAGAAAACCTAAAAATGCTTGAAAGTATAAACGGATTAAATGAAAAGACTTTCAAAGAGACGGGCGAACTCAAGTCGCAAACGGCTGAGATTTTAAACTCGATCGAGCAAGTAAGCCAGATGAGCAATGACCTTTCAAATGACGCTTCTTCGCTTAATGGAAGCGTAAATTCGATTGCTGAGATTATAAATCTTATTAAAGATATCTCAGATCAGACAAATTTGTTAGCTCTAAATGCTGCTATTGAGGCGGCCCGTGCTGGTGAGCATGGACGAGGTTTTGCTGTCGTGGCAGATGAGGTTAGAAAGCTTGCTGAACGTACCCAAAAAGCGACACTTGAAGTAGAAGTAAATATAAATGGACTTAAGCAAAGTGCGAATACAATGATCGAAATGAGTGAGAATTTCTCAAAAATTTCTGCAAATGCTATGAAAATTTTAGGTGGATTTGAAGGAAACATCTCAAGCGTAAACTCAAATACGCAAAATATCCTAAATCAGGCCTTAAATGTTACAAATGAAGTCTATGTAAGCAATGGAAAAATAGATCATATAAATATGAAGCTAAATGGATATAGAGGCGTGCTTTTAAATGAATTTAATAAAATTCAAGATGTTCATGAGTGTAGATTTGGCAAATGGTATGAAAAAGATGTGAAAAATACTCTTGTAAAAGATGCCAAAATTCTCTCAAGTATCGCAGCTCATCATGAAAATGTTCATCATGGACTAGAAAAAGCGATGGTTATTTTTGCTGATAAAGATAAAGGAAATCTACCTGGCGTTGAAATATTAAAAGATGTCGAAAACTCAAGTAAAGTAGGTTTTGAAGAGTTGCTTGAAGCTATTAAGTCTGCAAGAAAATAAAATCTTAGACTCATGCTTTGAGTCTAAGATTTAGAAGTTATTAAAATGTGCTTTGTGGATCAGCTACGCCTTCGCTCCAGCCAAGCTTCGCTCCACCAAGCAGGTGAAAATGTAGATGCATAACCTCTTGACCGCCGTTTTCACCGCAGTTTGTGATGAGGCGGTATCCGCTCTTATCAACGCCCATTAAGGTCGCCACTTCTTGGATAAATTTAGTCATCTCTCCCATTAAAACCGGATCCATCTCTTGGAAATTTTTATAGTGTTTTTTTGGGATGATTAGGATGTGGATCGGTGCTTTTGGATTTATGTCGTTAAAAGCTAGAAATTTCTCGCTTTCAAGCACTTTGTTGCAAGGGATTTCACCAGCTACGATCTTTTCAAATATGGTCATTTTAGCTCCTTTGAAATTTTGCAAAATTATATCAAAGTGTGCTTAAATTTCGTGCTCTTTATCTTGATTTTAACTCTTTTTCTATAAAATCGACTCAAAAATTTATAAAGGCAAAAAATTGCAAGATTTCGTTAATAAAATCAAAAATGAAATTTCAACGCTTGATGATTTGGAAAAAGTCAGGGTAGAAATTTTTGGCAAAAAGGGCATCTTGGCGCAAGGCTTTGCAAAGCTAAAAGAGCTTGGTGAAGATGAGAAAAAGGAATTTGCAGCAAATTTAAACAAGCAAAG
Source organism: Campylobacter concisus (assembly GCF_003048405.1). Lineage (NCBI taxonomy): Bacteria > Pseudomonadati > Campylobacterota > Epsilonproteobacteria > Campylobacterales > Campylobacteraceae > Campylobacter > Campylobacter concisus. The sequence goes on from NZ_PIQS01000001.1 coordinate 981,553, forward strand.
AGATGAGCTTGGCGCGCTAATAGAAGCTAAAAAGGCTGAGCTTAGCGAGCAAGAGATAGATAACAAGATGAAAAAAGAGGCCGCTGATATCACGCTATTTAATGAGCCTGTTGCTAGCGGGGCACTTCATCCTGTGATGGCTACGATGGATAAGATAATTGAATACTTTTTGGCTCTAAATTTCTCGCTCGAGACCGGACCACTAATAGAAGATGATTTTCACAACTTTGAGGCGCTAAATTTACCAAAATACCACCCAGCAAGAGATATGCAAGATACATTTTACCTAGATGATTTTAGACTTTTAAGGACGCATACGAGTCCAGTTCAGGTGCGAACTATGCTAAATCAAAAGCCGCCTATTCGCATGATAGCGCCAGGTACTGTCTTTAGACGTGATATGGATTTAACGCATACACCGATGTTTCACCAGGTCGAGGGCCTTGTGGTGGAGGATGCTGAGAAAGTTAGCTTTGCAAATTTAAAATCAATGCTTGAGGGCTTTTTAAAGCATATGTTCGGCGACGTTGAAGTGCGTTTTCGCCCTAGCTTCTTTCCATTTACGGAGCCTAGCGCAGAGGTTGATATTAGTTGTATATTCTGCCACGGCAAGGGCTGCAGAGTGTGCAAGCAGACTACTTGGCTTGAGGTACTTGGATGCGGCGTCGTCGATCCAAACGTATTTAAGGCGGTTGGCTATAAAAACGTAAGCGGATATGCCTTTGGCCTTGGCGTTGAGAGATTTGCGATGTTGCTTCATAGAGTGCCTGATCTAAGGTCGCTTTTTGAGGGAGATTTAAGATTGTTGGAGCAGTTTAAATGATAATTTCAAAGCATTGGTTAAACGAGTGGATCGACCTTAGCGAGGTTAGTGGCGAGACACTTTCAAAGACATTAAATTCTATTGGGCTAGAGGTTGATAGTTATAAAGAGATAAATTTACCAAAGAGTATTGTGGTTGGCTACATAAAAAGTAGAGAAAAGCACCCAGATGCCGATAAGCTAAGCGTTTGTCAAGTCGATGTTGGTGGAGAGACGCTTCAGATCGTGTGTGGGGCTAAAAACGTTGAAGCTGGCCAGTTTGTGCCAGTTGCACTTATTGGTACGACTATGCCAAATGGTCTTGAGATAAAAAAAGCAAAGCTAAGAGGTATCGAGTCAAGTGGCATGATCTGCTCTTCAAGTGAGCTGGGACTTCCAAAGGTGAATGATGGAATTTTACCACTTGATGAGAGCATCGGCAAGCTAAAACTTGGTACAAGCCTTAGTGAATTTGAGGTATTTAAAGATACGATAATCGAAGTTGATGTCACAGCAAACAGAGGCGATTGCCAAAATTTACATGGCATCGCAAGAGAAATTTGTGCAGCGCTTGATCTAAATATAAAAGATAGCCACGAAGACGATGAAAGCGAAAATTTACTAGGTATTGGCAGAATAGCTTCTGTGCGAGCAGAGGATAAAGTAAATGGGTCATTTTTGTATAAGGCTTTTGAGCTAAAAGAAGGACTATATGAAAATCTAATAACTCGCATGCGTCTAGCATTAATAGAGTGCCAAAAGACAAATTTAGTTGAGAGACTGCTTGAATACGCGACATTTTGCACGGGTGTTTTATTTAGAGCTTATGATCACGCTAAACTAGTAAGTGAAGGTGAAAAGGCTGTTTTTGATATAAAAAATGGTGAAAATGGCGAATGTGTCGTTTATTGTGAGGATAAAAATTTAGGCATTGCTGGAATTTACCAAAGTGACGCAGCAAGAGTAGATGAGAAGTCAAAAGTGATCCTAGTAGAAGCTAGCTACGTAAAGCCAGATGTTGTTTCAAAAGCTATTTTTGAAAATAAAAATTTACCAAAGGGTGATCAAATTTATCGCTCAAGTCGTGGTAGCGAGCCAAATTTAGCTTATGGAGCGGATTATTTATTTAGAAGACTTGCTAATTTTAAAGATACTCTAAATCTCTTTGCTGGCTCACAGCAGTCGCTTTTAAACACCGAGCCTATAACACTAAGCATCTCTCTTTTTGAGCTTAAAAATATGATCGGTCAAGATATTGCTAGAAATGACGTCGTTAAAATTTTAAAGAAACTTGGCTTTGAGATCGCAGTAAATGTTGAGCAAGAAAGCTTTAACGTAAAAGTGCCGTTATTTCGCCATGATATAGTAAATTCTCACGATGTTTGCGAGGAGATCGTAAGGATAATAGGCATAGATAATATCGCCTCAAAACCACTAAATTTCTCTGAGAAAAATAGGCTAAATAAGACATATTTTGACTATAAAAACGCCCTAAATTTAAGGCGTAGAGCAGCTGATAATGGCTTTTTTGAAAGCGTGCACTACGTATTTGACAGCCTTGATGAGCTTAGTGAGCTAAATTTTAAACCATGCAAAGTTAAGATATTAAATCCTATAAACAACGAGCTAAACACGCTTAGGCCGACGCTTGTTAATCACCTTCTAAGCTCAAGCGAGAAAAATATCAAAAACTCGAAACGCTCAGTTAGATTATTTGAACTTGGAGAAGTTTTTGATGAAGACGCAAATCAAGGCTTAAATTTAGGCTTTGTTGTGTCTGGACTTTTAAAAGAGCCAACACTGATAAACGGTGCAAAAGGCGAGGAGGCAAATTTCTACGCATTTGCATCGATGGTGCAAAATGTCATAGGTAAATTTGAGCTAAAACCTTGCCAGGGCATCTCATATCTTAGCCCATACGAGCAAGCACACATCTATCAAAATGGCGAAAATATCGGCTATATCGGTAGAGTTGACGCAAGAGTTGAGGCAAAGAGAGATCTGCCAAGAACATATGTTTGCGAGATTGATTTTGCTAAGCTTAAATTTGAGCCAATTTTGGCAGTGCCTTACTCTAAATTTCAAAGTACAACAAGGGATCTTAGCCTTATTGTGCCTGAAAATTTCGAGGCTGGACAAATTTATGAGTGCATAAGAGGGCTAAATCTAAAAGAGCTAAAAGAATTTTTACCAGTTGATATCTACAAAGATGCAAAGCTAAATGGCTCGATCAGTCTTAGTCTCAAATTTACATTCCAAGATATGGAAAAAACGCTTGAGGATGATGATATAAATGCACTTATGGATAAAATTTTAAGCGAGCTAAAAGAGAAACTAAATATCGGAATAAGATGAGAATTTATCCATTAGAAAAAAGTCTAAATTTAACTATTGACGACATCGCAGCGGATAAGTCCATCTCGCATAGATGTGCGATTTTTTCGCTTTTAAGCGATAAGCCATCTCGCGTTAGAAACTATCTAAGAGCAGGCGATACACTAAATACCTTAAAAATAGTCCAGCTTTTAGGTGCAAAAGTTGAGGACAATGGTTCTGAAATAGCGATCATGCCGCCACAAAAGATAAAAGAGCCAAATGAAATTTTAGAGTGTGGCAACTCAGGTACGGCAATGAGGCTTTTTATGGGACTATTAGCCGCGCAGAACGGCTTTTTCGTGCTAAGTGGTGATAGATATTTAAACTCACGTCCAATGGCTAGAATAGCAAAACCTCTAAACGATATGGGTGCAAAGATAGATGGTGCAAACAACGCAAACAACGCTCCTCTTTGTATAAGAGGGACAAAATTTGAAAGATTTAGTTTTGAGAGCAAGATCGCCTCAGCTCAGGTAAAAAGTGCGCTTTTGCTGGCGGCTCTTTACTCAAATGGCTGCAAATTTAGTGAGCCAGAGCTAAGCAGAGATCATACTGAGCGTATGCTAGCTGGCATGGGAGCTGATATAAAGCGTGACGACCTAGAGATCACTTTAGAGCCGATGAAAGCTCCACTTGCGCCACTTGATATAGACGTGCCAAATGATCCAAGTTCAGCATTTTTCTTTGCGGTCGCAGCTTTAATCATCCCAAATTCGCATATCATTTTAAAAAATATCTTGCTAAATAAAACTCGCATCGAAGCTTACAGGATTTTAGAAAAAATGGGTGCTGAGATAAAATTTCACAAAACCTCAAGCAAATACGAAGATATCGGTGATATCGAGGTTAAATACTCACCAAACTTAAAAGGTGTAGAAGTTAGCGAAAATATCTCGTGGCTCATCGACGAAGCTCCAGCTTTAGCCATCGCATTTGCCTGCGCTAAAGGCCAAAGCAAGCTGACAAATGCCAAAGAGCTTCGCGTAAAAGAGAGTGATAGGATAGCTGTCACGATAAATGCATTAAAAGCATGCGGTATCGAGGCAAGCGAGCTTGAAGATGGTTTTGTTATAAATGGATCTGAGGCTAAATTTGCCACGATAGATAGCCACGGAGATCATAGGATCGCGATGAGCTTTGCCATACTTGGACTAAAATGTGGCATGCAGATAGAAAAGAGCGAATTTATTGCCACATCGTTTCCAAATTTTGCTGAAATTTTAAAGAAAATGGGAGCTAGAGTTGAAGATTGAGCTTGCTAGTAGTTATGGATTTTGCTTTGGTGTAAAAAGGGCGATAAAGATTGCTGAAAATGCAGGAGATGCTGCGACCATTGGGCCACTCATACATAATAACGAAGAGATAAACAGGCTTGAGAAAAACTACAATGTAAAAACACTTGAGGGTATAGACGAGCTAAAGGATGAGAAAAAGGCGATCATCCGTACTCATGGCATCACTAAAAATGACCTTGCAGAGCTAAAAAAGACAGATATAAAAGTAATCGACGCAACTTGCCCGTTTGTGACAAAGCCACAGCAAATTTGTGAAAAAATGAGCGAAGAGGGTTATGATGTGGTGATCTATGGTGACGTACACCACCCTGAGGTAAAGGGCGTGAAGTCATATGCCAAGGGTAACGTCTATGTCGTGCTTGATGAGAGCGAGTTAGAGGGCATTAAATTTAAGCAAAAGGTCGCACTTGTTAGCCAAACGACTAGAAAAGTCGAGAAATTTATGCAGATCGCAAACTACCTTATGCTTCACGTAAAAGAGGTACGCGTTTTTAATACCATTTGCAACGCAACATTTGAAAACCAAGAGGCCGCCAAAAATTTAGCAAAAAGAGCTGATGTGATGATAATCATCGGTGGAAAAAATAGCTCAAATACAAAACAACTCTATCTAATATCTAAAAATTTCTGCGAAGATAGCTACCTCATTGAAAGCGAAGAAGAGCTTGAAAAATCATGGTTTGATGGCAAAAATTTGTGTGGCATAAGTGCTGGTGCAAGTACGCCTGACTGGATCATACAAAAAGTCGTTGACAGAATCAAAAAAGTATAAAATTTATCCTAGCTAAAGCCACAATTAACTATAATAAGCCAATTTGCCTCTACTGGCATAATAAAATTTAAAGGATCAAGATGGCTGTGAACAAAAGTGTTCAATTAGGAAAAGCAAAAGACGAAGATATCGAAGATATCGATTTTGCTGCGATGTTAGAGGAGTCTTTTAAAAAGACTGAAGAAGATAGTGACGCAAAGATCGTCAGTATCAATGGCGATGAGGTTTTAATCGATGTTGGCAAGAAGTCAGAAGGTATTTTAAATGTTTCTGAGATCACTGATGCAAACGGCAACCTGACACATAAAGTTGGCGATACGATCAAAGTTGTAATAACTGGATCAAGAAATGGAAGACCTATAGTGTCGCACAAAAAAGCACTTAGAAAAGAGAAAGTTAAAGCTTTCATCGAAGCTTACGATCCTGAAAATTCTGGCGAAATCGACGTAAAAGTAGTTGGAAAAAATAAAGGTGGCTTTATAACTCAAGATGCAAATGGCGTTGAATTTTTCTTACCAAGAACGCACAGTGGATTTAAAAACGCTGAGGGCGTAGTTGGTAAAACATATAAAGTAAGAGTTATAAAAATTGATAAAGAAGAAAATAGCATAGTTGTCTCTAGAAAGAAAATTTTAGATGATGACCGCAAAAAACGTAAAGAAGCTCTATCAAGCATAGTAGAAAATGATAGCGTTATAGAGGGCACAGTTAAAAAAATCACAACTTATGGTATGTTTGTTGATGTTGGTGGTGTAGACGGACTTGTTCACTACAGCGAGATAAGCTACAAAGGTCCAGTAAATCCTAGCTCACTATATAAAGAAGGCGATAAAGTTTTAGTTAAAGTTATCAGCTATGACAACGAAAAACGCCACTTGTCTCTATCTATCAAGGCAGCTACTCCAGATCCTTGGGAAGAGATCATAAATGATGGGCTAGAAGTTGGTGACACTATCAAAGTAACAGTTAGCAATATCGAGCCTTATGGCGCATTTGTTGATCTTGGAAATGATATTGAAGGATTTTTACATATATCTGAAATTTCATGGGACAAAAATATCAAAAATCCAAAAGATCACATCAATGAAGGTCAAGAGATTGATGTTGAGGTTATTGAGATAGATGCTAAAGGGCACCGCCTAAGAGTAAGCCTTAAAAATTTACTTCCAAAGCCATTTGATGAGTTTAAAGCTAAATTTAAAGAGGGTGATGTTGTTAAAGGCGTTGTGACAACTATCACAAATTTTGGTGCATTTGTTAGAGTGGGTTGCGTTGAGGGCTTATTGCACAATGAAGACGCGTCTTGGGATAGAAACGATAAATGCAAAGATATGTTTAAAGCCGGTGACGAGCTTGAAGTAAAAATCATTAAAATCGATAGCGCTGAACAAAAAGTTTCACTCAGCCTAAAAGATCTAAAACAAAGTCCAGTTCAAGCATTTGCTGATAAATTTAATGTAGGTGATATCGTAAAAGGAACGATTCGTGACATTAAAGACTTTGGCGTGTTTGTAGAGCTTGGTGATAACGTTGATGCGCTGATTCGCAAAGAAGATCTAGGTAGTGTAGATGTTAGCACACTTAAGATTGGCGATGAGATCGAAGCAGCTATCGCATTTATCGATGAGAAGAAAAATAGAATTCGCCTTAGCATACGCCGTTTAGCAAAACAAAAAGAGCGTGAAGTGTTAAATGAGATCAATGATAACGACGATAAAGTAACACTTGGCGATATTATAAAAGAACAATTACTTTAGTTTAAATGGGCAGACGCATACTTTTATTAGTAGTTGTCCTGCTATTTGTAATATTGGGTTTGGTTGGAATTTCTCTTGTTAAATTTGCAAGTGTAAATTTCAGCCAAATATCTGAAGAAAATATCACAAATGAGCAAAATTTAACCAAAAACACGACCAGCAATACCAACTGGATGAGTGAGCTAGCAACTATTAGAAAAAAAGATTATGTGCTGCCTGTAAATGAAATTTTTATAGAATACAACCGACCCAAAATAGAAAAGCCAAAGATTACTGCATATGAGCTTTTGATAGATAAAAATGATATCTATTCAATGTTTTGTTTGATGCAGACTTTAAGAAAAAGTGAGGTCGATTTTACTGTTGTAAAAGATGGTGCAAAAAGCCAGATATTTTTAAATACTCAAGACTCTAAGCTTCTACAAAATATTATTTTAGAACTAAGAGTTTATGATATCCACTCAAGTGTGAGAGAGGTAAAATTATGAAAACTATCATTGTTTGCGATGCGATACATCCAGTAGGTTTTGAACTTTTAAAAAAAGAGCAAGATATAAACGTAATAGACGCAGTTAATACTCCCAAAGATAAACTTTTAAAAATTTTAGGTGAGGCGGATGTTGCTATAACAAGAAGCTCAACTGAAGTAAACGAGGCGTTTTTAAATGCTGGTAAAAAACTAAAAGCTATTGTTAGAGCTGGTGTTGGTGTAGATAATGTCGATATAGAAGGATGCTCAAGGCGTGGCATAATAGCTATGAACGTTCCAACTGCAAACACTATTGCTGCAGTTGAGCTAACAATGGCGCATATGCTAGCTTCAGCTAGATCCCTTGAATACGCTCATAATGATCTAAAGCTAGATAGAATCTGGAAGCGTGAGAAATGGTATGGGGTTGAGCTTTTTAAGAAAAAGCTTGGTGTGATCGGCTTTGGAAATATTGGCTCGAGAGTAGCTGTTCGTGCAAAAGCTTTTGGTATGGAGATCATCGCTTATGATCCATATATTGATCCATCTAAAGTTATCGATATGGGCGGTACTTATACTAAAAATTTTGATGATATTTTAGCATGTGATTTTATCACGATACATACACCAAAAACTAAAGAGACAACAAATATAATCGGCGCCAAAGAGATCGCAAAAATGAAAGATGGCGTAAGACTTATAAACTGCGCTAGAGGTGGTCTTTATAACGAAGAAGCGCTTTATGAAGGACTAAAAAGTGGCAAGATAGCATTTGCCGGTATTGATGTTTTTACAAAAGAGCCAGCAACTGATCATCCACTTCTTGATCTAAATAATGTAAGTGTCACCCCACACCTTGGAGCAAATACACTTGAATCACAGCGAAATATCGCAGTTGAGGCAGTCGAGCAAGCTATTTTAGCAGCTCGCGGTATAAGCTATCCAAATGCGTTAAATTTACCTATAAAAACAGAAGATCTACCGCCATTTGTTGAGCCTTATATCGAGCTTACAAGCAAGATGGCATTTCTTGCAGCACAGATCAATAAAAGCGCTATCAAGGCTATCCGCATAGAAACTCACGGTCAAATCAGCGAATACGCAAATTCACTGCTAACATTTGCCATAGTTGGCGCGCTAAAAGAGAGTCTAGGTGATGCGATAAACTACGTAAATGCCAAATTTTTATGCGATGAAAAAGGCATAGTGACAGAAACCATTGCTGGTGGTGATAGCATTTTTAAAAATAAAATCACTGTTCGCATCACGACCGAAAAAGGCATCGCAACGGTTGGCGGCACGGTGTTTGGTGAAAATCAGCAACGCATCGTGACAATCAATGGCTTTAAGACTGACTTTAAGCCAAAAGGCAAGATGATCATCTTTAAAAACCATGACGTACCAGGTGTTATCGCTCAGATCAGTAAAATTTTAGCTGATGAGAAGATAAACATCGCAGACTTCCGCCTTGGCAGAGATGAGCATGGTATGGCGCTTGCGGTTATCTTGGTCGATGAACACATAAAAACAGAAACGCTAGAGAGATTAAACGCGCTTGAAGCTTGCGTTTGGGCTCAATACGCAGTTATATAAATTTTGAAAGGATAAAAAATGGCTTCATATTCAATGGGCGATCTAAAAAAGGGATTAAAGATAGAAATCGACGGTGTTCCTTATAAAATCGTAGAATATCAACACGTAAAACCGGGCAAAGGTGCAGCTTTTGTTCGTGCAAGGATAAAATCTTTCATTGATGGAAAGGTGCTTGAAAAGACTTTTCACGCAGGTGACAAGTGCGAGCAACCACATCTTGAAGAAAAAGAGATGCAGTATCTTTATGATGATGGTGAATATTGTCAATTTATGGATACGGTTACTTATGAACAAGTTGCTATTAGCGATGAGGATGTGGGTGACGTTAAGAAATGGATGATCGACGGCATGATGGTTGAAATATTATTTCACAATGGCAATGCGATCGGTGTTGAAGTGCCTCAAGTAGTTGAGCTAAAGATAGTTGAGACTCCACCAAATTTCAAGGGCGATACACAAGGCGGCAAAAAGCCAGCTACACTTGAGAGTGGTGCGGTAGTTCAGATACCATTTCACGTACTTGAGGGCGAGGTTATCCGTGTGGATACTGTTCGCGGCGAGTATATCGAACGTGCGAATAAATAAAGCAGCTTAATCTTTCTTGCTAAATTTACGTTTAGTAAGCCCAATGCTTAGCTAAAGTCACTATTTAAAAAGTATTGGCTTTAGCAAAAACTTCATTTCATACATTGTAAAATTTTAAGTAGCACTAGTATAGAATGCATAAAATTTTTATGCTCGAAAAAATAAACATAATCAAACATCAGTTAATAAAATCTTCAAAAATCAAAAAATATATAAAATAATGAAAATTCTTAACGAGATAAGCAAATGTTTTAACTATAAAATTTTATATTAGGATAGTAGAACCGTAAGTCAAAAACAGGGGAAAAACGAGACGGTTTCCCGTCTCGGTAGCTAGCATTAAGCCGACTTTTCTTTAAGATGTTTGTTTATAAGAGTTGTGATCTCTTCACCGTGAGGAAATCTCGCTTCATCATTTCCGATGCGATCTTTCTTAGAAAATATAACATCTCCATCAACCTCGACGATGAAATTTCCACCGCCACCTATAACCTTTTCGACTCTTGCATCACTAAAGTTCGCTTTTATTTCATCTTCTACACGAGAAGCTACCGGACGATAGTTTCAAGAGTTGCAGTAAATAATTTTTACTTGCATGCTCTGTCCTTTCTTGTGAAATAAGCCAACATTATATAAAATTTTATTTAACAAATAAAACATATTACTTGAAAGGATAAATTTATGAAAAAAGTTGCTGTGATTTTAGCTGAAGGATTTGAGGAGATAGAAGCACTAACTTCTGTTGATGTTTTACGTAGAGCTGGAGTGATAGCTTCTATTGTTGGGTTAAATGACGTAAATATCAAAGGATGTCACAATATATGCGTAAAAGCTGATGTGACACTTCGCGAGATGAAAGAGCTAGACTACGATGCGATCGTCCTTCCTGGCGGACTTCCAGGAGCTAGCAATCTAGCAAACGATACAAGGCTCAAAGCAATCTTACAAAATTTTGATAAAAGCAATAAGCTTATTTGTGCCATTTGTGCTGCTCCTATGGTGCTTGAGAGTGCTGGTGTGCTAAAAGATCATTTTGTTTGTTATCCAGGATTTGAAGAAAATGTAAGAAGTGATAAAAGGGGCTACGTGAGCGATAAAAACGTGCTAAAAGATCAAAACATCATCACAGCAAAGGGTCCTGCTTTTTCAATGGAATTTGCACTTTTTATAGTTAAAAATTTACTTGGCGATGAAGTATATCTTAAAGTAAAGAATGATTTACTTTATAAATAGCTTATAAAGATAAAATAATTTTTTATTTAATTATTCTTTTTAAACTTAAGATTAAATTTTGTTTAGTGATAGTTATAAAAACTCTATATATACGAGTTTGTAGCTTTTAAGAATATTTTTCAAAAAAATATAATAAATTTTTGATTTTTTACATCTTTTTGACGAAAATTAGCTATTATCACACTAACCGAATAAATCGGTAATTTTTTTAAGGAACACTCCTGTGAATATTTATGTAGGAAATTTGTCGTATAGAACGACAGAGGCAGAATTAAAGGAAGCCTTTGCACAATTTGGTGAAGTAAGGCGAGCAAAAATAGTAAAAGATAGAGAAACTGATCGCTCAAAAGGCTTTGGCTTTGTTGAAATGGACGATGCAAATGAGGGACAAAAAGCTATAGACGCACTAAATGAAAAAGAACTAGGCGGACGTACTTTAAGGGTAAATGAGGCCAGACCAAGGGATTAATGACTATTTGCCACCAAATGGTGGCATAGCATCCCGCATAGCTCCTACGCCTAGTGGGTTTTTGCATGCTGGCAATGCTTATAACTTCATCCTGACTTATCTTTTGACACGTTCGGCAAATGGCGTTTTGCACTTGCGTATTGATGATTATGATCTTAGTAGATACCGACAAGAATTTGTTCAAAATATCTTTGATGTTTTAGAATTTTTGGAGCTTGAATACGATAAAGGTCCAATTAGTGTAAGTGACTTTGAGCGTAATTTTAGCTTTAAAACGAGATCGCAAAGATATGAAAATGTGCTAAAAAAGCTTAATGAAATTTATATCTGCGAATGTTCAAGGACTACAAAAAATGCCTACATAAACGGCATTTACACTAAAATTTGTAAAAATAAAAATCTAAAATTTATAAAAGACAAGACCGCTATTAGACTAAGCGTGGATGAGGGTGATCCTCTTGGTAAGCTTGTGGCAGAGCAAATGGGCGATTTTGTGATTTACAAAAAAGATTTTACTCCTGCTTACAACTTTGCAAGCGTGATAGATGACGAGGATATGGGTATAAATTTGGTTGTTAGAGGTGAGGATTTAAAGGCTTGCACGCTAGCTCAAAGATACCTTGCAAAAAGGCTAAATTTTGGATTTTTTAATGCTAATTTTATTCATCATAAGCTACTTTTAAAAGATGATAAAAAGCTCTCAAAAAGCTCGAAATCACCACCAATTAATCTAAAAGATAGCCCGCAAATTTATTACAAAATTTTAGCAAATGATCTTGGTTTAGATATAAAATCAACGGACAAAATCCAAAATCTACTTTATGAGTTTAAGCTAAAAAATATAGCCAAAAAATTTTTGCAAAGTATGAGCTAAATTTATACTATATATGCAGTTTGTCCCCGCCCTGATCTTTGCTTTGATTATCTAAGCTTTGTCTCGAAAAATGCGTTAAAAAGCGAGTTTATGCCTTGCTTTGTAAATTTCTCCATTATCTTTTCGATCTGCGGTTTTTCTTGCCAAACGGGCTCATCTACGAGGCTCATTTTTGCTAGCTCGTTTTGAGCGTCTATGTAGCTACCAAGGCTGTCTATTAGCCCCATTTTTAGGGCATTGTGCGCCAAAAAGACCCTTGCGTTTGCCCACTCGTCTTTTTTGTTGATGTCTAAATTTCTAGCCTCCGCCACGTCGCTTACAAAGAGCATATAAGCGTCATTTACGAGCCCTTGCAAGCTCTCACGCTCTTGCTTGCTCCAGCTCCTCATAAAGGTGCCAGCCTCTTTAAACTCGCCAGCCTTCACTACCTGCTCGCTCACGCCTAAATTTTTGGCTAAATTTTCGATGTTTGCCCCTTGCATGATGACGCCAATGGAGCCGATGAAAGCACCCGGGTTTGCTACGATAGTGTCGGCGTTTACGCCAGCGTAGTAGCTACCACTTGCCATGTTGCCAGCTGCGTATACGAGTACTTTTTTACTCTCTTTTAGTCGCTTGACTGCCATAGCTAGCTCCACGCTTGGACTTAGCGCGCCGCCTGGGCTGTCGATGTAGAGCAGTACGCCTTTGATGTTGTTATCCAGCCTTGCTTTTTCGAGCGCATCTAAAATTTCGCTTGTGTCCATTATCGTGCCTGTGATGTCGATGCGGGCTAAATTTGGCTCTTTCATCTTACCATCTGGCGCAAATACGAAAAATAAGATCAGTAAAAATATGAGCGCCTTAAAGTAGTTGTTGATAAATTTAAAAATTCCCAAAATTCCTCTAAAAATAAGCCTTAAAATTTGCAAATTTTACCTCCAATATATAGTTTTTTGGCTTCATTTGTGTGAAGTATGAGCTGCAAAATTAGCTCGCTGTCATCGCACTCTAGGTCGCTATAGATTGCGATATCAGCTGCGCGTCCTGCCTTTATCTCACCGTTATTTATCCTAAGCGCCTTTGCGCCCCCATGTGTTGCAGCGACAAAAAGCCTCGTGGCAAGCTCGTTTAGATCAAGGCTTGTATGGGTAAATAGGGCGGCTCTTAGCTCATGCCAGAAATTTAGGCTGATATTTGAGCTAAGGCCGTCTGTGCCGATGTTTAGGCTAACGTTGTTTTTAAAAATTTCTTTTAAATTTAGTGCCTTTTTGCCAAGCAACCTGTTTGAAACCGCGCAGTGTGTCAAGCTGTGATGCGGCTTAAATTTAGCAAAATCGCTCACATAAACACAGTGCGTAAATAGAGTATTTATCTCACGAAACATCGCAAAATAGCCCTCCGCGTCATACATCGGCTTTGGATCAGGGCTAAATCTTAAAAGATGCTTTTTAAAGCCACCGCTGCCGTGCTCTAGCCACTGCTTTTCAGCCTTGCTCTCTAAAAAGTGCGTGCTAACAAGAAGATCGTCTTTTTTAGCTATCTCAAGGGCGGCTTTGGCTAGCCTTGGGTGCACAGAGTAGGGCGAGTGCAGCGATATGGCTGGGGTGAAATTTTTACTTTTATAGCCCTTTGTTTTTTCAAATTTAGCTAAGAAATTTTGCAAATTTTGGTGAGTCATCTGCTCGCTTGAGCCCAAAATTTCACTAAAAAGTACGACTTTTAAAGGGCTAGCGGCTAAAATTTCAAGCTCAGAGCCAAAACTAGAAATCTCACCAACGGTGCAAACTCCACTTTTTAGCATCGAATTTATAGCTTCATTCATCGCCTTTTTAGCGTCTATTTTGGCTAGCTCGCCACCTTTATCGACGATAGAGCCAAGCCATTTTATGAAGTCGCCGTACTTTAGAGTGCTGACATTTGAGCTAAACTCCAAATGGACGTGCGTATTTATAAAGGCTGGGGCGATCACGCTATCACCAAAGTCGCAAATTTTCGCCCCTTTAAATTTCTCAATCGCTGTTTTTTCGCTTAAAATTTCTAAAATTTTATCATCATCAATAACGACACAAGAATTTCTTAAAATTTTTGGATTTTCTCCGCCAGTGATGATCTTTTTTGCTTTTAAAATTTCCACATTTGAGCCTTAAATTTTTGTTATTGTAGCGAAAATTTAGGAACGAAAATGTATAATTTGGGCTATTTAATCAAAAAGGAGTGACATGGATAAGAAGCTAAAAATAATGGTTATCCAAGGCCCAAATATCAATATGCTTGGCGCTAGAGAGCCAGGAATTTACGGCGTTATGAAGATGGAGGATATCCACTCTCAAATGAAGATCGTTGCCGATCAAAATGACGTTGAGATCGAGTTTTTTCAAAGCAACCTTGAGGGCGAGCTAGTCGATAAGATCCAAGAGTGCTTGGGCGATGCTGACGGCATCATCATAAACCCAGCCGCTTACACTCACACCTCTATCGCTATCCGTGACGCACTAAGTGCGGTTGCGCTGCCAGTTATCGAGGTGCATATCAGCAACGTTTATAGAAGAGAAGAATTCCGCCATAAAAGCCTCATCGCACCAGTTGCAGCAGGCCAGATCGTGGGCTTTGGACCAGTTGGCTATCATTTGGCGATGATAGGCATGCTTCAAATTTTTGAGCAAATCAAAGCAGTAAGAGCAAATCAAAAAGCACAATGAATTTCATCTTAAAGGACGAAAATGCCGTATTTTACGAGTGCGGTTATAGCTGCGATAATGAGTTTTTGCTATGCCTTGATGGCGTGAAATACTTTTTTACGGATGCGAGGTACTATTTTGAGGCAAAAAGCTGCGTAAATGCAGGCGTGGTCGTTCTTTTAGCGCAGAGAAATTTAATAAGCGAGGTTAGGGCATTTTTAAGAAAGATGAAGCCAAACAGCCTTGTTTTTAACCCTGATGAGCTAAGCTTAAGCGAGTATAACGCGCTTAGCAAGGGTTTTAAGATAAATTTCAAGCCAAAGGCAAATTTCTCTAGGCTAAAGAGAATTTGCAAGAGCGAAGATGAGATAAAAATTTTAAAAAAGGCTAGCGAATTTGGGGCAAAATGCTTTGATGAATTTGCTAAATTTGTGCGTGAAAATGGCGAGGGGATGAGCGAAAAAGAGCTTCATTTCAACGCCTCGCTCATCTTTAGGCAAAAAAACGAGCTAGGTCTTAGCTTTGATCCGATCGTAGCGATAAACGAAAATGCCGCAAAGGCTCATGCGCTGCCTGGAGATAAAATTTTAAAAAAGGGCGATTTATTGCTACTTGACGCTGGGGTTAAATTTAAGCGTTACTGCTCTGATCGCACCAGAACTGCTTGCTTTGATGAAAATTTTAACTTCTCAAAGGAGCAGAAATTTAAAAACGCCAAGATGCAAGAAATTTACGAGATAGTAAAAGAGGCTCAGGCTGCTGCGATAAAGGTCGCTAGAGCTGGCGTTAGGGCGTGTGAGATAGACATTGCAGCAAGAAGCGTGATAGCAAAGGCTGGATATGAAAAGGCCTTTTTTCACTCGACAGGACACGGCGTGGGTGTCGATATACACGAGCTTCCAGTCATTTCAGCAAGGAGCGAAACACTCATAAAAGAGGGCATGGTCTTTAGTGTGGAGCCTGGAATTTATCTAGAAAATGAATTTGGCGTGCGCATCGAAGACGTCGTGGTCGCAAGAGAAGGTGGGTGCGAAATCTTATGAGGCTAGCTGGAGCAAGAAAGATCGTAAAAAGCCGTTTTTGCCCTAGTTTTTTTCAAAAAAGAGATGAGTTTAAGTATGAGGCGCTAGTTGGCATGGGTGGCAACATCGGTGATAGCGCAAAGAGGTTTGATAAATTTATAAGAGCGGTTAATGAAGATAGGCGTTTTCACGTAGTTGAAGTCTCGCCGATCCTTATAAATGCGGCGTTTGGCTACGAAGCGCAGGATGACTTTAGTAATGCTGTTATAAATTTACAAACATCTGTGAGTCCTAGAAATTTGCTAAAAATTTTGGGGCATTATGAGAGTAAATTTAAGCGCGTGAGGACGTTTAAAAATGCGCCACGCACGCTTGATCTGGATATTTTGTATTTTAGTAAAAAAGTCTATAAGACGCCGCGCCTTATCGTTCCGCACCCAGGGGCCGATAAGAGGCTTAGCGTGATCGTGCCACTAGGGCTTATGAGAGGTTAAAGGATATAAATGGCTACAAAATTTCATACTTTTACAGGTGAGAGCACTATCGAGGCTTTGAAAAAGGCTCAAGAGACGTGCGGCGAGAAGGCCATACTAGTTACTACAAAGCAAATTCAAGCAAAAACTATAAACAAAAAACCGCTTTATGAGATTTTAGTAAGTGTTGAAGAAGACGATGTTAAACAACCACCAAAGCCTAATGCAAAAGCCATAAACTACGAGAATGCCTACTCTAAATTTAGCAAAAACTATGAACCTGCTAAGCCAAAATTTGAGATAAAAGAAGAGCCTGCTAAATTTGAGGCAAAGACGACGTCGCCTGAGCCTTATGATCCAAATGAGAGCGTGCTTTTAAATATCTCAGACGTCGCAAAAGAGATAAGTGCGATCGCAAATGTCGATATGAACGAGATCAAAGAGCCAAACACAAATGGCATGAATAAAAAAATAGACGACGTAGCAAAGCAAGTAAGCGTGCTAAGCGAGAAAATAGGGCTGATAACTGACATGATCTGGGACGAAAAAGCCCCAAATCGCAACAATCTCTCGATCCCACCAGAGTTTGCTAGCATCTATAAACTCGCAAAACAAAGTGGCATGAAAGATGAGCATTTAGAGGCTATCATGCAAACGACGCTTGAAAATTTACCAGTCTCAATGAAGAGTAATCCAACTGCTGTAAAGAGATATTTTTATTCGCTTTTGCGAAATATGCTACCTTGCAGAAAAGAGCCAAGCGATAAAAAACAACGTATCATGATGCTAGTTGGCCCAACTGGAGTTGGTAAGACTACGACTCTTGCAAAGCTAGCTGCTCGTTTTGCTTACGGCAATGAAAAACGCTATAAAACAGGTATCATCACGCTTGATACATATCGTATTGGAGCGGTTGAACAGCTATTTCAATACGCTAAAATGATGAAGCTGCCTATTCTCGATGTTATCGAGATAGATGACTTTCAAAATGCTATAAAGCAGCTTAATTATTGTGATGTGATACTTATTGATACGACTGGAAATTCGCAGTATGACAAAGAAAAACTTGAAAGGCTTGATAAATTTTTAAAGCATAGCGGTGCAAAGATTGATGTAAATTTGGTCCTTTCGGCTGGCTCAAAGGTTGAGGATCTAATAGAAATTTATAATGGATTTTCATTTTTAGAGATCGATACTTTAATAATCACAAAATTTGACGAGACCAAAATTTTTGGCAACGTATTTTCGCTCATATATGAGACAAACACGCCAGTTAGCTACTTTAGCGTGGGTCAAGAGGTGCCTGATGATCTTGTGGAGGCAAAGAGCGAATTTTTAGTAGAGTGCGTGTTTGACGGCTTTACAAAGCAAAAGGCTAGCGATGAATAATCAAGCGCAAAAGTTACAAAATTTAGTCCAGTCTCAAAGCAAGAGCAAAAATACACATTTTATTGCGATAACTAGCGGCAAAGGTGGTGTTGGTAAGAGTACGATAAGTGCAAATTTGGCAAATGTTTTATCAAAAAATGGCTACAAAGTAGGGCTATTTGACGCTGATATCGGCCTTGCAAACCTTGATGTCATCCTAAATGTAAAAATGGGTAAAAATTTACTTCACGTGCTAAAAGGCGAGTGCAGCCTAAAAGATATCTTGATACCTATAAATAAAAATTTGATCCTCATTCCTGGCGAAAGCGGTGATGAAATTTTGAAATTTAACAATCAATTTTTATTTGAGAGGTTTTTGGATGAGGCGAGCGAGCTTGATGAGCTTGATTTTTTGATCATCGATACTGGAGCCGGCATAGGCGGTAGCACACAGCTATTTTTAGAAGCGGCTGATGAGGTAGTAGTGGTAACTGTGCCTGATCCTGCGGCGATAACTGATGCATACGCTGTCATAAAGATCGTCTCAAGGTTTAAAAATAGCGAGCTTTTGCTCTTAAATATGGTAAAAAATGAGGCAGAAGCGACTAGAATTTATGAAAATATCAAACGTGTTGCTAATGCAAATATCGGGCCTAGCTTAAATTTAGAGCTTATAGGATTTGTAGCTTCTGATAAGAATGTTTCAAGAAGTATAAAACAACGAACGCTTTTTACAGACGACGCTGCTTATGCTGAGCCTAGCGCTCAGATAAAACAGATAGCTTCGAATTTGCTTTATAGGTTGGAACGAAAAGTGCTTAACGATGAGCAAAGCAGGAGCTTTGGGGGCTTCTTTAAGCGTTTAATAGAACAATTTTGATGGAGATTGAGCTTTGCGTGCAGAAAATTTTATAGCATTTTTTACGGTTTGTGGTTTTTTTGTAGGTATAGTTTTTACCTTGTTAAAGGTGAGTGAGCCTATCGAAATGCTAGTTTATACACTAGTTATTACTTTGTTTTTTTATCTTATAATTCACATTGTTATCATGAACTACATCGATGTGAAAAGGGCTTTAACTAAAATTTTTGACAAACAAAAACACGAAGAGATCGCAGACTATCTCATCTCTGAGCTAAATACTAGAGAAAAGCGTATGGAAAATATTATGGTAAAAATGACTGCTGAAAATTTTGATTCTGGTAAACGAAATGCACGAGTTAAAGCAAAAGCAGCTTAACGCTTATAAAAACACGATAAAAAAAGAACAAGACGAGATCGTCTTAAAATATATGCCAGCACTGCGTGCAATGGCGTTTAGACTAAAGGAGCGTTTGCCATCAAGTATAGATGCAAATGATCTGATAAGTATTGGCGTTGAAGAGATGATAAAGCTTAGTAGGAAGTATGACAAAGAGCAAAATGACTCTTTTTGGGGGTATGGCAAGAAGAGAATTTATGGATCTATGCTTGATTATCTAAGGACGCTTGATGTTGTTAGCAGAAGTGATAGAAAACTTGTAAAGAGTATAAATAGTGAGATAGATAACTACTTTAATGAGCATGAAGAAGAGCCAAGCGATGAATATTTGGCTGAAAAGCTTAATGAAGATATTGAGAAGATAAGAGAGGCAAGAGGCGTTAGCGGTATTATCACTATTTTGCCAATAGACGAGCAAATGGAGCTAATTGGTCAAAGCGATGTCGAAAAGAGCATTGAAAGAGAAGATCTTATTTTAAAAATAGAAGAAGCTTTAAAAGATTTTGACGAAAGAGATCAGATGTTGGTTCAGCTTTATTATTATGAAGAGCTAAATTTAAAAGAGATAAGCCAGATCATGAATATCAGCGAGAGTAGAATTTCACAAATTCATAAACGTTTGCTTGATCGTATCAGGCGTAGCTTGGGGGTTTAATGGCTGATATTTTAAGTCAAGAAGAGATAGATGCGCTACTTGAAGTTGTTGATGAAGATGGCGATACGAGCAACATCGAGGTTGAAGAGAGATCGCAAGGCGAACAAAAGCAGATTATTATTTATGATTTTAAGCGTCCAAACCGCGTTAGTAAAGAGCAACTCCGTGCGATAAAAGGCATCCATGATAAGCTTGCTAGAAATTTAGCTAGTCAAATTTCTAGTGTTATGAGAAGTATTGTTGAGATCAGACTTCACAGTGTTGATCAGATGACTTATGGCGAATTTTTAATGAGCTTGCCAAGTCCAACGAGCTTTAACGTCTTTTCTATAAAACCGCTTGATGGAAACTGTGTTTTGGAGATAAATCCAAGCATTGCCTTTCCTATGATAGATCGTTTGCTTGGCGGAACTGGTGAAAATTTTGAGGCAAATAGAGAACTAACCGACATTGAAGTAAATTTGCTTGATGCGGTGCTTAGAATGATCATGCAGCGTCTAAAAGAGAGCTGGTCAATGATAACTGATATGTACCCAAATGTGGAAGCCAAAGAGAGCAGTCCAAATGTCGTACAGATCGTCTCTCAAAATGAGATCGTCATCATGGTCGTTATGGAGATCATAGTTGGTGGCTCAAGCGGTATGATAAATTTATGCTATCCGGTTATCTACCTTGAACCGATACTCTCACGCCTTGCAAACAGAGACATTATGCTTGGTGAAACAAGTGCAAAAAAAAGTAGAAATAAAGAGCTAAAAACACTTATCGGACGGGCAGAAATTTTATATGAAGCTATACTTGGCAAATCGATCATTAGTGTCAATGAGTTTTTAAATTTAAAAGAAGGCGATATTTTAAGGCTTGATAGAGGAGCTGATGATAAGGCGATCGTTTGTATAGATAAAAAAGAAGTTTTCTTGGCTGAGGTCGGACTTCATAGATTTAGAAAATCTATAAGAATTGAGCAGTTAATACGCTCCGATAAAGATGAGATCAAAAACATCCTAGAAAAATATGAAGAAGAGAGAAAAGCAAAACTAATGGCCTATGAAGCCAACGAACGCAATATGGAAGAAGAAGAGAGTGACGAAGATGATGAATGATTTTTTTAATATATTTTCTAATGAACTAAAAGCTACTATCGAAGGGCTTACAGGTAGAGCTCCAGAGGTTGGTGAGAGAAACGAATTTGATGCACCAACACAAAACGGTATAAAGCCTCCAGTGGTAATGGCTAGCGTTGCTTTAAGTGGCGACATCAATGCTAAAACAGAGATAGTATGCACTCCGGTTTTAATAAGTGCCATTAGCGAATGGATGATGGGCGAAGAGGAAATTTCAAAGAATGAAAATTTAGGTAGTGATGAGCTTGACGCCGCAAAAGAGATATTTTCAAATCTTTTTAGTGCTTTTAGTACATCCTTGGGCGCTCAAAAGGGCATGCCAAAGATAAATTTTGAAGTAATAAATGTAAATTTTTTAGATGAAAATTCTTCGCTTGATTTTAGTGTTTATGAAAAGTTATTTTTATTTAATGTCAAAATCGAAGATTTAAGCGAGCATATCGGTTTTGCTTGCGATCATTCGTTGATGAAATTTTTTGAGCCAACAAAGACCGAAGCACCAGCTGCACCAGCGAGCACTCCTCACGTAGCTAAGGGCGATTTTAGCGCTGAAGAGATGAGAAATATCGGGCTTATAATGGATGTTAGGCTACCTATTCGTGTTCGTATCGGCTCAAAAAGAATGCTTTTAAAAGATGTGCTTACCATGGATATTGGCTCAGTTATCGAGTTAAACCAATTAGCAAACGATCCGCTTGAAATTTTGATCGGCGATAAGGTAATAGCTCTTGGTGAAGTTGTAATAATCGATGGAAACTTTGGCATCCAGATCACTCAGATAGGCTCAAAACGCGAGAGGCTTCAACAGTTAAAATAATGAATAATGAATTAGTTAGTGATCTTTTAAATTTTCCAAACGTCTTAAAATATAAAAATAAAAATGTTACCTTCTTTGGCTCGGCTAGATTTGACGAAGAAAATTTCTATTGCAAAAAGGCTTATGAGCTAGCTTACAAACTAAACGAGCTAGGATATGCCATCTTAACTGGTGGTGGGGACGGTATAATGAGAGCCGCAAACAAGGGCGCGTTTGATAGTGCAAAATCGCCAAGCATAGCCCTAAATGTGAGACTTCCGTTTGAACAAAATACAAACCCTTACGTCACGGCAAAATATCTCTTTTCAAATTTAAGCCCAAGAAAATTTGCACTCACCGATCGTTCAGTCGCATTTGTCGTATTTCCGGGCGGCTTTGGCACTCTTGATGAACTTTTTGAAATTTTAGTACTTGCTCAAGTTGGTAGCAAAAAAGTAAAAATTTTTCTTTTTGGGAGTGAATTTTGGCAAGGGCTTGATGAGTTTATAAAAAATACGCTAGTTAGCCAAAAAACAATAAAAAAAGAAGATATAAATTTATACAAAATCACCGATGATTTAGAGCTTATTGTGAATGAAATTTTGGCTATTTAAAAATAAGATATAAAATATCCCCTTTTAAATTTCAAAGAGGTAAAAAATATGAAAATAATGGTCGCAATGAGCGGTGGTGTAGATAGCACTATGACGGCTAAATTTCTGCAAGAAGCTGGTCATGAAGTGCAAGGTTGCTATATGATGCTACATCAAAAGCCAGGATATCACGAAGAAAATATCAGAAAAGTGAAAAAAGTGGGCGAGTATCTTGGCATAAAGGTACATATTTTGGATCTGCAAGATAAATTTAACGAGTTTGTCTATGATCCTTTTGTGAAGCTCTATAAAGAGGGCAAGACGCCAAACCCTTGTGCTTTGTGCAATAAATTTATAAAGCTTGGTGCGTTGCTTGATTTTGCAAAGGCAAATGGCTGTGAGAAGCTTGCTACTGGGCATTATGTGCAAGTTATTGATGGATTTATAACATGTGCAAAAGATCCTAGCAAGGATCAAAGCTACTTTTTAGCCCAAGTGCCAAAAGAGATATTAAAAGATGTTATTTTCCCGCTTGGGGATAAATTTAAAAAAGATATAAAAGAGCTTGCAAGAAGTGTAAAAGTGCTTGAAGAATTTGCTACGCAGGCAGAAAGTAGTGAAATTTGCTTTGTGGAAGATACCTATATCGAAGTTTTAAATAAGCATTACAATACAAATTTACCAGGAAACGTAGTTGATAAAGACGGCAAAATAATCGGTCGCCACCAAGGCTATATGCACTATACTATCGGCAAGCGCCGTGGTTTTGAGGTTTTTGGCGCCCATGAGCCACATTTTGTTATAAAGATAAATGCCGATAAAAACGAGATCGTCGTAGGAACAAAAGATGACTTGGCTCAAAAGGTAGTCGAGCTTGAAAACGTAAATTTATTTATAGATAAAGATAAATTTGAGTGCGAAACCAAGATAAGATATAGAAGCCCTAAACTTGATGCTTTTGTTGAGGTTGATAAAGAGAATAAAACAGCAAAACTAACGCTAAATCAAAATGCACTTGGTGTGGCGCAAGGTCAGCTTTGTGTTATGTATGATGGCGATAAGGTTATTGCAAGTGGATTTATAAAAGGCTAGTTTTAGCCTTTTATAAAAATTTATTGGGCTCTGTGCGATTTTTTCTAAATTAAGCTAAAATTTATTGACAAAACATATCTTTTCGTCTATAATACGAGCTCTTTTCAAGTGTTCCGGATTAGCTCAGCGGTAGAGTAGGTGACTGTTAATCACTTGGTCGCTGGTTCGAACCCAGCATCCGGAGCCATTTATATTCAAAAATCCTTCTAAAACCCCGATTTTTACAATGTTTCAAGAGCTTTAAGTTTTATTATTTTTTTGTAATTTTCCCCTTTATTTCCCCTCGGATTTGTTTAATGTTTTAAAATTCTCTATTTTACTCTAATGTATTTTTATATATACTGTTTTGATTTTTTAAAGAGCCGTAGTCAAAAAGCATAAAATATTTTACTTTAATTCACTCTAAAATGCCCTAAAGAGCTATATTTTATAAAGAATTTCTAAAAGTACCTCATTCTGTGATGAAAAAATACCTCAATTAGTATAATTAGTAGTAAAAGCAAAAAGGATTTTTATGCTCGATAGTAATGAGTTTTTAAATACAGTACTACAAAGTCTAGAAAGACAATTTCCAGCTATGCAAGCTCTAGATCGAAAGCAAACGGCCAAGGCGATTGGAATCGGACTTTCAACATTGGACTTGCGCATCAAAGATGGCAGGAATTTGCCTAGATATATAAAAATAGGTGATGCTAAAAATTCAAGGATAGTTTTTCCTTTGCTTTCAATAGCTGAGTTTTTAACAAATCAAAGACAAAAGGTTTTATGATGAAGCAAAACAAAAAGAACAGACTCACTATAAGACTTGATGATAATGAACTTAATCAAGTGAATCTAAATGCTTCAATATCTGGGCTAAATAAATCGTCATATATAAGATATGTTTCAATAAATGCTAAGCCACCTATTCATAAATTTGATAAGGCAATGATAATTCAAGTGGCAAAAATAGGCAACAACCTAAATCAAATCGCAAAGCATGCTAATATGCATAAAACCATAGACGGTATCGTTTTAAAACAGATAGTTGACGTTAATAAAAAATTAGACGACTTAATGCTGCAAAAGCAAAATCCAGGAAGTTAAGCATGTTAGCAAAATTCTTTAAAAACAAAAACGGTGGTAGTGTTGCTGGTATCAACTATCTTTTGAATCATAGAGTGAAAGATGGGACGGCATTCGTTTTGAAAGGTAGCGAAGTGGTTGCCAGACAGATAGTATCTAATATGACTAAAAAACAAAAACTTTGTATTGGTTGTTTGAGCTTTGAAGAAGCTGACATTGATTTGGATATCAAGCAAAAGGTCATAGACGAATTTGAAACGTTGCTTTTTGGAGAATACAAAGAGAGATTTAATATCCTTTGGGTTCAACATATCGATAAAGGTCGGCTTGAGTTAAATTTTGCCATACCAAAAATTGATTTAGAAAGCGGAATGGCTTTTAATCCATATTATGACAAAAAAGATAGAGCTTTAATAGACGCTTGGCAAAACCTTGCAAATTTCAAATTTAACTTTAGCGATCCAAAAGATCCAGCAAAAGCCCATATGCTTCAAGGCTCAAGAAAAGAGATCGGTGTTATCAAAGACTACATAGAGTTAGAAAAAATACTAACCGAGAAATTTATAAATCAAGAATTTACTTGCAGAGACGACATCTTGAATGCTTTAAAAAGTAGCGACATAGATATAACTAGAATAGGCAAAGACTATATATCGGTCAAGTTACCAAATAGCAAAAAGATTCAAGGGGGATATGTTTAGTGAGGAATTTAGAGACTTTGAGAGCTTGGAGCAACTCCGAGGTAAAACTGAAACAAGAGCAACGGAATTTAGAAATAGAGCAGACGAACAAGCGAATGTCGACGCTTCAGGACGAAGTTTTATATCTGCAGACTATCTTAAATCAAAAGAATCAAGAGAATTTAGAATTATCAAATTCAAACAAAGCTTATCAAAACGAGATCAAGAGCTTGCAAGACTCAAAAGAGAGCTCGACAAACAAATACAAGAGCGAGATAAGTGGCTTGAAGTCCAGGTTAGCAGAGTGCCGAAGCGAAGCAAAGTTTTTAGAAGCCATGTCTTGGATACTGATTGGTGTACTAATAATACTAGTATTGATATACATATGGATCCCATATCTGCAAAAGATCTGGCTTTAGCAAATAAATCAGCAAATGATAGCATATATAGAACAAAATACAAATGGCAAGCAATAAATTATAAACACACTATTTTAAACGAAAGGATTTTTGATAATGACTCTACTAGAGCAAACATTGTTGGTGCAATTAGAAGAAAAAGAGAAGCAAGAGCAAGATACTATGATTCTATTAAAGCAGCTATTAATGGAATACGATTCGTTAAACAACGAATTAGCCAAGTTGCAAACACAATTAACAAACAACACAAGCTCTTTATCCCAAAAATTAGAGAATGTACAAATACAATTAACAAACTTGCAGAAGGAATCCGAAAATCGGACGTTTTTTCAAGAGAAATACATAATACAACTAGAGAATTTGAAGAAGTCGCTAGAAGATATGTATTAAGTCGTGCACAAAAAGATATTCAAATGGATGCGAATAGGATAAAACAGAGAGATATTTGTGATATAGGGATTGACTTTTAATTAGGAGATTAAACATAAATTTTTTATCTCCTAATCTATCTATGCTAATATAGGCGCGATGATTAGATCAGCTATCTATTTATAAATACTAAATTTTATTTATCTAGTTTTTTCAGCAAATAGTCAAGTGAGCCAGAATCACTATATTCTTTTTCATCGCTCTCATCTTGTGCCCAGTATTCAAAGCATTCAAGCTCTTTTAGCGCTTGCGCTAGTTCTTTTTCTCAAGATGCTCATATCTAAGGCTTAGCACGCGTCTTAAAACCTCTCTTATAAATTTCCTGTCGCTGCTAAATTTTAGTGCCGTGCTTTTTAAAACAGCTATGACATTTTTTATAAAAGTGTCGCCATATCGAGTATAATATGTCACGCCAAGTGCTTGAAGTAGCATGATTTTCGCCTTATCAAAAATTTCATTTTCATAAAAAATTTCTGCTATTTTTATGCATATTAGCGTGTCTTTTTCAAAGTAGATCTTGCTATCCCAAAGGCCAATTTTATGCAAGCATATATTTTCTTCTATACTACAGCCATTATAAGCGTCAAATTTAGCATCAGGTCTTAAAACCACTCAAATTTTATCTTTGCATTTTTACAGATGACGTAAGTTTGCCAGCTTCTCATAGAAGCTCTTATAGAATAGTTAAATAGCTTGTGCTCGAGTTTTACAATGGGATTATTTTCACCACTTCGCTTTTTGAAATTTGGTCCACGATCTCTTTGTAGTATGAGAGCGGTTTTATCTCGCTTTTGATATATTTTTCTGCCTCATCAGCTACAACGAAAAATTCTTCTTTTGTTGTGGCGGCTTTTATGAGTTTTTTGAAAACTTCACGAGCCCATTTGTGAAAGCCTATATGTGAAAAAAGATCATCCTCTATAGTTCATATACTCGCCCAAATACCTCGGCGCTTTTGTTTTTTTTGCATGAGCTTAAATATAGCGGCTGTACCAGTTATGCCGTTTTTGGGCCTACCACACATCGCGCGGTATATCCATCTTGTGCAGACAAAGCATTGATTTGTCGAGTCGTTTAATAAGTGACCAAGCATATCCTTTGCTTGCTTCTCTTTCCCAGCCTCAAATAGCTCTTTTATCTGCCTTATCTTTTTCATCATCACTCCTTTTGGGATGAATTTTAAAGTAAAAAGCAGACATTTTTTATTCCTATTTTGTTGATATAATTTTTGTAAAAGGATGTTAAAAGCAAAGATATCTTTGACGATATAGAAGAATAAAAGGAGAAAAATGATAGTTCAAAAATCAGTTAGAGACATAATAGACAAAAAAATAAATTTCACGGTACCCTCATATCAAAGAGGCTACCGTTGGGATGAGAGAAATGTTAAAGATTTACTAGATGATTTGCTTGAATTTATGCAAGATCCCAATAGTGGTAAATTTTATTGTTTGCAGCCGCTAGTTGTTAAAAAAAATATTAACACCAATAAATATAACGTCATAGACGGCCAGCAGAGGCTTACTACGATTTTTATTATATTAAGGTATTTAGAAAATCTTTTAAAAGAGGAAAATGGCATAAATGAAATTTATGCCATTGACTACGAAACAAGGGAAGGCAGTCAAGAATTTCTGAAAGAAATCACAATCAAAACGCAAGATGAGAGTAATGAAAATATAGACTATTTTTATATTTATCAAGCTTATAAGGCAGTAGAAAATTGGTTTGAAGAAAAAATAAAAGAAAAGAAAACCACTAAGAGAAAGATGCTTGAGATTTTTACAAATTCAGAAGATGAAAAACATATCGAGTTTATATGGTATGAAGTTGAAAATAGCGAAAACGACGAAGTCAAGATATTCACCAGACTAAACAGTGGCAAAATTCCACTTACTAACGCAGAGCTTATCAAGGCGTTATTTTTAAATGTTAGAAACTTCCCAAAAGAGTGTAGTGAAAATGAGATTATTACAAAACAAATAGAGATATCAAAAGAGTGGGATGAGATAGAATACGCATTGCAAGATGACGAGTTTTTTAAATTTTTAACAAAAAACGACTATCCGGCCAGAATAGAACTGTTGT
Organism: Campylobacter concisus; assembly: GCF_003048405.1. NCBI lineage: Bacteria > Pseudomonadati > Campylobacterota > Epsilonproteobacteria > Campylobacterales > Campylobacteraceae > Campylobacter > Campylobacter concisus. The sequence goes on from NZ_PIQS01000001.1 coordinate 1,009,500, forward strand.
TTGAAATTTTATCCAGAGTAAAAAGCATAGAGTCGGATAGATATGCGATATATAGGCATTTTGCAAAAGAAGCAAAAGAAAAGGGTGGATTATTGCATCTTGCGAACAGGGTAAAAGAAAAAGAAGAAGGTTTGTGGGGCGATATAAAAAAGATATTTTTGACGTTTAAATTTTGGTTTAAAGATATTGAATACTATCATTTAGTTGGATTTTTGGTAGCGTCTAATATATTAAGCATTGAAAAAACATACAACGCCACAAAAGATAAAACTAAAAACGAGTTGAGAGATTTCTTAAAAGATACAATAAAAAACAATCTAAGACTTTCCTTGAACTTAAAAGAAGAAGAAATTAAAATAGATAATATTAGTGGGTTAAGTTATGACGACGATAAAGATAAAAAAAATATAGAAAAGATACTGCTACTTTTTAATATAGCTACCATTATAAATAGTAAAGGCTCTCATACTAGATTTTCATTTAACGAATACAATGGTAAAAAATGGAGTTTAGAGCATATACACGCCCAAAACGACAAAGGACTAAAAGACAAAAAAGCGCAGGACGAGTGGCTAGAAAACTCAAAAAAATATATTTATGAAAGTGATCTTAAAGAAAAGATCGATATTTTTATAAAAGGTAATGAAAATAATCGCTTTGACGAGCTTCAAATGGAAATTTTAAATAAATCTGGCGATATGGTAAATATGCATGGAATAGAGAATTTGGCCCTACTGTCGGCTGGCAATAATAGCTCTTTAAGCAATGGTCCGTTTGTTGACAAACGGGCAAAGATTATAGAGATGGATAAAAATGGTGAATTTATACCAATATGTACAAAAAATGTATTTTTAAAGTATTACAGCAAGGAGCTATCCAATGTATATTTTTGGAGCAAAGATGATCAAAAAGATTATAAAAATTCCATAATAGAAACATTAGAAGAATTTTTTGTGAGAAAAAATGATGAAATTTAAAGATATTTTTAATAAATATATTCGAGAAGTTCAAGTTCAGAATTCATATAAACTAAAAATCTCAATACCTATAATCCAAAGGGATTATGCGCAAGGTAGAAAAGATGCAGCCACTATAAGAGATAAATTTTTAGATGAGATTTTTAATAGATTAGATAATAACGAAAATTTATTTTTAGATTTTGTTTATGGTAGCATAGAAGATGATAAATTTATACCAATCGACGGACAGCAACGCCTCACTACTCTTTTTTTGTTGCACTTGTACTTTGCCAAAAAAGAAAGGAAAGATTGTGAGTATTTAAAGGGTTTTACCTATGAGACTAGAAGTAGCTCCAGAGAATTTTGCGAAAAACTAGTGGTTGAGGATCTTGATTTTACCAAAGATGAAATCTCTCCGGATATAAAAGATAGTAGCTGGTTTATGCCATTTTGGGAAAATGATCCGACCGTAAAATCTATGCTCGTGATGCTAGACGCGATACACGATAAATTTAAAAATTCAAATTTTTACGACAGACTCGAAAATATAAAATTTAGCTTTCTAGAGCTTAAAGAGTTTGGGCTAACAGATGACCTATATATAAAAATGAATGCCAGAGGAAAGCTACTAAGTGAATTTGAAAATTTTAAAGCAGAATTTGAGAAAGAACTACCTCAAGAGATAAAAGCAAAGCTAGATAATGCGTGGCTTGATTTGTTTTGGGGATTAAAGGACGGTGATAAAGAAGACGTAGATTTGAGTAGCGTTGATAAACGATACATGGCATTTTTTAAAGGAGTAGCTTCAAATTTTACCGTTCTTAATATAAAAGATACAAAAGGGGCAAAAGATTTTGATTTTGATGAGTTTGATACACTAGACACATTAGAGTTTTTTAACAGTAACGAAAATAATGTAAACAATGTAATAAAAATTTTAGATGAGTTGTGTGAAGTTTCAAATTATGAGCTTCTTAAAAATTTTACCGATACCAGCAAAGATATTACTTATGAAACAAGGGCTAAATTTTTTGCACTATCTATGTTTTTGATAAAATTTGGAGCCAAAAAGCTTGGCGGAGATTTTTATAAAGAGTATGAAAGGATAACTTCAAATGTAGCAAGAGACTTTAATATAGATAGCATTTCAAATCTAAAACAGACTTTTGAGTTTATAAATGAAATTTGCGACAAATGCAAGAGTGAGAATATTTTTGATCTATTAGCTGATTTTCAGAACGAGCAGCCAGGAAGTTTTAAAGTAATCAATTTTTACAGGTGGCAAGAGAAAAAGAAATTAGAGCTTATGCAAAGTGATCCAAGATGGGTTGACGCTATCAATAAAGGCGAAAAACATTGGTATCTTGGCTCAAATTTAACGTTTCTTATTGATTTTGCAGAAAATGATGTAGAAAAATTTAAAGAGTATTATAAGAAATTTGATGAGATTTTTAAAGAGGATAGGGAAAACTTCTTTTTTCAAAGGGCATTGCTGGCAAAAGGTGATTATCTGCCTGAACGCAAAGATAGTGGCTATTTTACATTTTGTAATTTTAATGCAAGCGCTCGTGAAAAAGATGATAACTGGCGAAGTGTATTTTTTGATAAAGAAAAGAACGAAAATTTAAAAGAATTGTTAGATGATGATAGAGATTTAAAACAAATCATAGAGGATTTTAATGATAAAAATTATTGGGGATATTATTTTATAAAGTATCCTGAAATTTTAAAAGAATGCACGAATTTTTGGATATGGGCATATGGCTATACGATTAGGGTTTTAACAGGAAAACTTACAAATAGCTATCATGTAGAGTATTACACCTATTCTTTATTTATAATGCTACAAAAACAGTTTCAAAATTTGTCCGATGAAAAATTGGATTATGAATGGGTAAAGGCTTATGGTGAAATTCCTTATGTTTTAATAGACGGTAATAAAATTACGTTCATACAAACCAATGACAACAAATATTGCTGGATGATAGATGACAAACAAATAGGGGAAATATTTGACCCGTGCTTACCAGACAGGGATGTGCTACCACCCATAGTAGATAAAGTATACGAAATTGCAAGAAGCATATTATGACACTATCTAAATCCCTCTACATTCGTGGTCTTCAGTGTGAAAAGAGCTTGTGGCTTAAAAAGAAAAAGCCTGATGTTTTGCAAGCTCCAGATGATGGCGCGCAAGCGGTATTTGACACCGGCACATCGGTAGGTGAGCTAGCCTGTGAGCTTTTTGGCGGCGGTGAGAGGATAGAGTATACCGGCGATTTTAACGCACAAATGGCAAAAACGAAAGAGCTTATCGAGCACGGCGCAAAGGTCATCTACGAGGCCACTTTTTGCTTTGACGGCATCCTTGTGATGGTCGATATCCTTCGTATCGGCAAGGACGAGCTTATCATCAACGAAGTAAAGAGCAGCACCTCCGTTAAAGACGTCTATATCGATGATGCAAGCATTCAGTACTACGTCCTTAGCTCGCTTGGCTACAAGGTGAGCGCCGTAAATATCATCCACATAGATAACAGCTACGTAAGAGGCGAGAAGCTAGAGCTTGAGAAGTTTTTTCATACCGAAGATGTAACAGAGCAAGTAAAGCAAAAGCAAGCAGATATCCCTCAAATTTTAAGTAAATTTGATGAAATTCTTAGCAAAGACGTTGAACCAGAGATTGATATCGGAGTTCAGTGCTCCAACCCATATCCTTGCGATGCTTGGGAGTACTGCTGGCTCGAGCAGCGAGGCATACCGGAGTATAGCGTCTTTGACATATCTAGGCTAAGAAGCGATAAGAAATTCGAGCTTTATAAAAACGGCATAGTTAAATTTGAAGATATCAAAGAGCTAGATAAATTTAACGCCTCCCAGCAGATCCAAATCCGCTCCGAACTATCCAAGGAGCAGATCATAGACAAAGGTGCCATTAAAGAATTTCTAGATACGCTTAGCTATCCGCTCTATCACCTTGACTTTGAGACATTTCAGCAGGCCGTGCCTGAGTTTATAGGGCTTAGACCTTACGAGCAGATACCTTTTCAGTTTTCTATCCATAAAGATGACGGCAATGGAAATTCAGAGCATTTCGAGTTTCTGGCCGAGGCCGGAGCCGATCCTAGATACGAGCTGGCGCTAACTTTGATCAAATTTATCCCGCAGGACGCCTGCGTGCTAGCCTTTAATATGAGCTTTGAAAAAGGAGTGATAAGGCGTCTTGCCGCAAACTATCCGCAAATTTCAAATGAGCTTATGGCTATCCACGACAACATAAAAGACCTCATGGCGCCATTTGTTAGCAAAAGCTACTACCACCCAAAGATGCAAGGCAGCTACTCTATAAAATATGTCTTACCAGCACTTGTGCCTGAGTTTGAGTCGGCATACAAGGATCTAAATTTGATCCACCATGGTGGCGAAGCGATGCAGGCCTATGAGGCTATGGCATATATGCCAGACAAGGAGCGCAACGCCTATAAAAAGGCACTTTTGGCATACTGCAAGCTAGACACATTAGCAATGGTTAAGGTTTTAGAAAAACTGCGTGAAGTGGCAAAATAGACAAAAAAGTGTCTGTTTTGCCGGCTATAATGCTTTAAAAATTAAAGGAGAAAGGTATGGATATAGAAAAACTTGAATCTATGCTAAAGCAAATCAAAGTCCTAAATGACAAGCTAGAGATCAAAAAACTACGCGGTAATAACGACTATAACTTGTTTTTATCACTTCTGGATATAAACGACGAAGTGCGTTTGCACTCACGATTTATCTACTCATTGCTTGATCCAAATTCATTGCACTACCAAAAAGAGTTATTTTTGGAACTTTTTATAAAGGCGTGTGGGCTAGAGAATTTTGGACTAGATCCGCAAAGCGCAAAAGTCTATAAAGAATACGAAAACATAGATATCTATATAACTGACGACACAAAACATATCATCCTAGAAAATAAATTAAATGCTGGCGATCAAGAGGCTCAGATAAAAAGATATATAAAAACCGTCCAAAAAGAAAACAGCGGCGAAGCTGAAATTTATGTGCTATTTTTATCGCCAGATAAGCATGAGCCTAGCAACTACAGCTTGGATGGACTAAAAATCAGCAAGAGTAAAATATTAGATGAATACAGCAATGAAGTAGCTAAATTTAAGGCGATCTCTTATGATAAAGAGATAATGGAGTGGCTTGACTCATGTCTTGATGAGGCTGGGAATTTGGCAAATTTAGCTGCTGTGATATCGCAATACAAAAACGTAATTGAAAAAATTTATGGAACCTATAAAGGAGTAGAGATGGATGCCAAAAAAATACGTGAAATAATACTTGAGAACTATGATCTGGTCGATAATATAAGAAATAGATACTTCGATATGGCTAATATACATAAAATTAATACATTTATGCCAAATGTAAAAACAGAACTTAAAAAAATGTTATCACAAGATCAGTGGTGCATTGAGGTAAGAGATGCTAAAACGACTAAAAGACTTTTTTCGCCAATAAGTTTTTATAAATATAGCTGGGATGGTGTTATAAATTTTAGACTAGAATTTGATAGCGGAAATTTCTTAAATCCATACATTGGACTTGCTTATGATACAAAGAGAATAAAAAAAGAATATGTGGACAATATACAAGTTGAATCTCTATCCAATGAGTGGAAAGTAGGCGAAAGATTTGCTAGATATAAAATGCTTAACAAAACTCAGTTTTTGAGAGAGATAATTATAAACAAGTATACCGAAGCTGAACTAGCTGAAGAGTTCGTAAAAATGAAAGATAAGCTAGAGTCATTGGCTGATGAAATCATTAAGTTAGCTATAGTATAGGTCAAATAGTTATTTTTGGATAGATGGGTCGCCTCAATCGCTAATGCGAATTTAAAGAGTTGGCGATTGGTTGACCGATCTTGACTTTATCTATTCCTAAACTATGCCAAAAGCTGCTATGAGGATACTTTATAGACAAATTTTGTCCATTTTTTTATTTACAATAAAACATAGGAGCAAAAATGAGTGAGCAAGAACTTTGGCAAGAGTATGATGAGTTTTCTTTTTTGGCGCAGGCTAAGTCAAGCTATGACTACGTAAATAACGCAAATTTTATGAAATATAGCAACACAGAGATGTCAAAAGATTTTTACAGGCAAGCCGTTAAGGCATTAAATAATGCGTATGATGTTGTTACTGAGGCTAAATTTATACTGCAAAATCTAAAAAACGACTTTGGCTGTGAGAGCGAATTTATAAAAGAGATATGCTTGCAAATTTTAGATATAGAAATGACGCCATACGAGCATCAAGAGGTGGCTAAAATGATAGAAAACTATAGCTCTATCTCTTGATAAAATGGCTCTTTTGTGCTACTACTTGCTGAGTTGTAAATTTTAACTCCTTTTAAAACGTCTATGTGAGATTTTGGCTCATGGATATGCCCACAAAGGATGATCTTTGCCTTTAAAAGATTGTTTTTGATAAGCCTTGCAAGCTCTATATCTCCGTGATCCTTGTCGTTTTTGCTGATGCTCGTACTTGTCTTTGCTGGAGGAACGTGGGTCAGTAAGATATCACACTCTGCAAATTCAAGCAGATCGTCGCACAAGTAAGGTACGCAGCCAAATTTAACACCATTGATAGTTTTTATGGTGCCATCAGAGTATATGGTACTTATGGAATTTAACCAAGATGCTGGCGTATCGTGATTTCCAGAACATACAAACACTGGCTTTTTAAAGTTTTTTAGCCACAAAGTAGTTTGCTCTTTTTCTTGCGCACTTTCTTTGTATAAAAAATCACCGCTAAAACAAAAAATGTCAAATTTGTCTTGAAAGGCTAAAATATAGTCAAAATAGCTAGTATTAAAGTGCAGATCGCTAGCGTGAAAAAGTTTTAGATTATTCATTTATACCGGTTGCCAATATGCTAAATCTAACTGTATCCGTATCTAGATTGTTGTCTGTACTAGTCATAAATATAAAATCTAGCTCAGGCTCAAAAAGTTTACTAGTAATTTCTTCAATGCTAGCAAATGATAAGTTCTCATTCATCTCAACATGCATAAATATTGCATTAGCTTTTGAAATCACGCTTTTTAATCTTTTATTTATTGTGTTGCTAAGTTTAGATATTTTAAAAGTCCCGACAAAGCCATCTATCTTACCATCATAAGACATTATTTTCATTATATCGTGCAAGTCTATAATAACACCCATCGTTACTCCTTTAAAAATTTTAGATATTTTAGCCTAGAATTTGGACGTATCTTGTCTTGTTAAATATCTATTTCCTTAAAATAACTTCCTACTTCATCTCTTATTTTATTAGCTAGCTCTTTTGGCTCAAGCACCTTGATAAATGGCAGGTAGTAGTATATGAGCGGTTTTATCTCCATCATATGAGTAAATTCTATCTCTATCTCGACTGAGCCGTCGCTATCTTGGCCAGTTATACGCTGCTTTGCGTGCGGCTTTCGCTCAAAGTATTTTGCCACTTCTGGTGCTAGTAATAGCCTTGCTGTTTTTGGAGCTTCTAAGTTTGCCCACGCTGAGTTCATCGCTTTTATACGCTCATCTAGCTCGCTACTTAGTTCAAATTTATCCCCGCTATGCTTTATATCTTTTATGCTCTTTAGGTGAAATTTCTTAAATTTATTGCCCTTTTTGCTATCAAGTAATAGCAGATACCAAAATCCCTCAAAAAGTGCCAGCTTTAGAGGCTTTACAAGAAACTCAAAGCCGTTATACGTGCATGTTATCTCTGCTTTTTCTCTTATAGCATCCTCAAGCGCTTGAAAATTTATGAGGTCATCCTCGCTTAGCTTTTCGTTGTTTATGTTTGTAAGTATCGGGTGGTTTAGCTGCTGAGAAATTTGCTCTAGCAGCACGTGAGCTTTGCTATAAAAATTTGAGCCCATGTTTTTTGCCACGTTATCAAGGATATTTAGCACCACTCTATCATCGCCGTCTAGTCCGTCGCTCGCGTCCTCGTCATTTAGGCTCCAGTAGTGCCCCTTTTTGACGGCGCCATACTCTCTTAATGTGTCATAAAGGTCGCGCTGGATAGTCTTTGAGGTCACTCCAAGCATGGCTGTTAGCTCTTTTATCGTGTGCGGCCTCTCTCTTAGCTTTAAGGCTATTAAATTTATGCGTTCAAATTTGCTGTTTTCTTGTTTTGTTATGATGGGTTTCATTTGACCTCCTAGTTTGGGGATTATATCCAAATTAGGACTAGAGGATGTCTTTTCTAGCATAATATCTGCCTAAGGCCATCTAGTGCGCTACATTTTAGACTTATGCCGATATACTCTGAGATGTAGTTATCTCTTGGATTTATGCGGATAAGAGTTGCTTTTTTTGATCGTTTAACGAATTTCTCGCCAAAATTTCTAATTGTTGGCACCGCAAGCCCAGCGCCCAGCTCTATGATGACAAAGCGGCTATCTTTGTTTTGCTCCAGCCACGCTTCATATCTTTTGTGCTGTACCAAGGTTATTTTTGAGTTAAACTCATGATCGTAAAACATCATGATATTTGGACGGCTTACGCAGCCACACTCAGGGCAAACTGGCATCTTTGTAGCGATAAATTTAGCCTCATCGACCTCTACGCTACTCTCACACATGCTCCATATCATCCCATCGTCGTTGTGGATGCACTGGGCGTGATGGATCGAGCCATGAACTTCGTAAATTTTATCCTTGTTAAAGCCAGCCTTGGCAAAGTGTCCATCGACGTTTGAGGTATAGACAAAGTAGTTTTCGTTTTTACTTTTTACAAGATCTAAAAGCAGCCTAAAGCCCTCGTGAGGCTCTGTATTTTTGTATAAATTTAGCCTGTGTCCGTAAAATGCCCAAGCTAGCCTTGGATCATCAAAAAACCACTGCGGATTTGCCATATCTTCAAAGCTTAAATTTTTATCCCTTAAAAGTGGATAGGCTTTCCAAAAACCTAGATCTCCTCTAAAATCAGGCAATCCACTATCCACACCCATACCAGCACCTGCTGTGATGATGATCGCATCAGCATCTGCGATGATCTTTTTGATCCTGTCTATTTTCTCTTGCATTTTGATCCTTTCAAAGAAATTTGGGTAATTGTAATGAACTGATCAGACATTTTTGTGTCCGCTCCCTTTTGGTAAAATAGTGAAAATTTTATGAAGGAGAGAAGATGACAAAAAAATATAAAACTAAGATGGAAGATAGCTTTAAAACGAAAGTTCAGCTATTTTTATTCGACAATGCTTTTTCTTGGGATAACTTGGATGAAAAAGAATACAAGGATTACTATGTTGAAAGTAATATTGAGACTATAAAAAAGGATTTTAATGATTTTAAAATCAGTAATGAAGTGGCAAATTTATATAGTAGCAGATACTACCAGCTAGAGCTAAACAGCGATGAAAGCAAAATAAAGCATAAGGGCAAAGAGCTAAACATCATGGTGATCGAGCAAAGACAATATTTTGTTCAAAAATCCAAAGATTTTCCAAAAATTTTAGAAGAATTAGAGAAAGAATATGAAAAAGAGTTTCAGATAATTTTTCCTGAAGAAGAATTTAATAAGATGCTTGATAAAACAACTTGCTCATATTGCGGCATAAGCCTAACTCAGATCGAAGAGCTTGGCAAAAACGGCAAGCTAAATAACAAAAGAAGCGATACACGCGGATATACGCTAGAGATAGATAGAATGCTGCCAAATTTGGAGTATAGTAAAGATAATTGTTGTATGGCTTGTTACTGGTGTAATAATGCAAAAACCGATGAATTTTCGCCAATGGAATTTAAGCCTATTGCTGAAGGCATTAGAGAAGTTTGGAATGAAAGGCTTAAAGATATTGGTGAAGCAGAAATAGAATATAAATCAGATGAAGAATTTTGGAAAATAGACTTTAATAAAGAAATGAATTCAACAAAATAGTAAAAGGCGGGTAGCTCTACCGCCCAAATTTCTCTGCCGTTATGCAGTGTAGTGCACCGCCAAGCTCTATAATCTCGCTTAAATTTATCGTCTCTACTTTATAGCTGCTATAAAATTTCTTGATCTGCTCCACCGCAATATCGTCATCATCTATGCCGTATATTGGAACTATTAAAATATTCTTAATTTTAATAAAATTTAAGTAAGCGCCCCAGTCTCTCTTTTTAGTGAAAAATCCCTCTTTGTACTTCATAAATTTCACATCCAAGCCACTCTTTTTAAGGGCTTTTGTGAGCCTATCATTAAAGCTTTTGCTCTCATTTGAAAAGTCATTTACCAGCACGCTATCTTCATCTATCCACCTCACCATGCCATCGCTGTGTCCTAGCATATCGTATGGCTGTCTTGGTATGATTATAAGCTCATTTAGCACGCATTTTTGCTTTATGATCTCCACTATCTCGGCTTTTGTTTTCAGGGGATTTTCTCTAAAAATTTTATCGGTCATGATGGCTTTGCCTCCAAACCTTACGAAATTTCCGCCGTCTAAGACTAAATTTATATGTTCTTTTAATGGCTGGATATTTGTTCTTAGGTGACTATATTTTTCATCTTTTAGGTAGTCTGGATCGTAGTCATAAGAGATAAGGCGCCCATCATCAAGCAAAATCGGCATAAAGTCCCTCGTCCAGATGTCTTTAGTCTCTAAAAACTCGTATTTGACCTCGTATCTGTCAAATATCTGGCGCAAGCTTTTGGCTGTTTTGGTGTGGTGCTTTGCCAAAAGCGCGGAAAGTAGGATAGTTGGCTGCATATTTGCTCCTAAATTTGATAGTTTTTGTGAAATTTTACTAATAAATTTCTAGACATTTTTTGTCCATTTGAGTAGCTATAATTTCACAAATCGCAAAAAATGTATCGGCGATAAAAATCAAAAAAGGATAATCAATGATCTACGAGCAACTTAAAATTCTCACACAAAACAGCGACAAAAAAGCGCTCTCAAAAGCACTTGGCTACGTTAGAGAGCAAAATTTCACAAGAGCACTTGCAAATTTAGAGGCGGCAAAGAGCTTAGATGAGTTTATCACAAAGGGGCACTTTGACTGGGCACATAGCTCAGAAACGCTCATCCTAGCCCTTAGCAAGCACTTTGCTCTTAACATAGACGCAGAGCTTGGCGAGGTGCAAAAACTCTACAACGAGCGAGTAAAATTTAGAGGCTCATATATCTACATAGATACGGATTTTAAGCGCAAGGGTGAGCCTATATTTGCTCTTGCTATGGCGCAACACCTAAGGTATATCAGCCTAACGCCGTTTTTAGATGAGCTCTGTTTTAAAGCACTAGACGAGCAGCTAAAAGCTATCTCAAAGATCACTAAAAGCTACTATCAAAAAACGCAAACTCTACCTATTTTTGGAGCTATAACTGGCTTTAAGCTCTACTTTCTAGGCAAAAACTACTCGCTTGATACGGATGGCAAATTTATTGATAAAGAAATTTACGAACAAGTTGCAGTGATTAAATTTTAAAGGACAAAAATGGGAAAATTTGCAAAGGAACAAAGGCGAAAGCTAAATAGCATAAACGAAAGGCTCTATGACCTTGAGCGCCGTGTCGTGCCACGTGCAAAGCAGATAGACCTCTGCGCAAAAGATATAAAAGAGGCATATGATCATTTTTGTGAGCTACTGCTCTCTTTTTACTCAAAAGACGAACTTCTTATGCGATATGGGCGGTTCATGAATCACATAGATGACTACTTTTATACGGAAAATCAAAACGAATTTAAAAACTGGCCAACGCATGAGATGTCTGGCGAGTGGCACTGCTGGTTTTACCACTGCTTATACGATCACACAAGTCTTGGCTGGGATGAAATTTTGACTATTGATAAGATGGAGGGCAAGCTTCGCTCATGGTATGACTATGCGCCTATAGATCTTTGTCTGGAGAAGCTAGAGTGCAGCGAGAGGGAAGAGTATATCTCTGATGCCAACAAAGATCAGTGGGAGCAGATAGAAAAGATAAATAAAGCGCTAGCTAACTACCAAGATATCCTAATAAGAGATGCAAGAATGCTTGAAAACCGGCTAAAAGCAAGGGTTGAGGGTGGATTTATCGAGGATTATGCTATGGAATTTCGTTTGGTCTTTTATTTGTGCGAAGACGATCCAGATTATGATGAAAATGACGACAATTTCATAGCTATCATCAATGAGCCTATCGTCCCTGGCGAAATGAGCAAGAAAAAGAGCCGTTGGACGCAAAACTGTAATGAATATTTTGGTAGCTCTGTCTATTTTGATAAGAAGGCATATTTTTGCTATCTATTTGCAGCTTTTGAAAACAACACACATATCAATAAGATCAAAGACATACTGCGCATAGGCTCTGTTGATATGGCGCTTTGCTGGGATGAATACTATGAAATTTAAAGTAAGATACCATAAGATAAAGATCATAAAAGGAGATGAAGTATGACAAGTCAAACAACAATAAAGTGCCCAAACTGTGGGAGTGAGATAGATATAAATGATGCTTTATATCATCAGTTAGAGGGAAAATATAAAGGTGAATACCTAGCGCAAAAAAAGCAGCTTGAAGCTGAGCTTGAGGCTAAAAGAAAGGAACAGGAGGCTTATTTTGAGAGTTTAAGAGCAAAAGAGCAACAGCTGCAAGAACAAAAAGAGAAATTTGAGGAAGAGATCAAAAAAGCTACGCAAATACAGCTAAAAATGGAAAGAGCAAGACTTCAAGATGAGCTGAGAAAAGAGATACTTGATGAGCAAAATGAGTCGGTCGCACTTTTACAAAAACAGCTTGAAGAGAAGTCAAATCAAGTAAAAGAGCTAAATGTAGCAAAGGCCCAAATTTTGCAGCTTCAAAGAGAAAAAGAGGAGATGGAGTCAGCCATAACTGCAAAGGCTGAGCTGGCATTAAATGAAAAGCTAAAAGAAGAAAAAGAGAAGATACAAAAGGCTGCAGATGAGCAAAATGAGCTTAAATTTAGACAAAAAGAGGAACAGCTAAAACAGCTTCAAGAGCAACTTCAAATAGCCCAAAGAAAGGCCGAGCAAGGCAGCATGCAGCTTCAAGGTGAGGTGCAGGAGCTCGCGATAGAAGAGTGGCTTAGGGAGAAATTTCCATTTGATACTATTGATGAGATCAAAAAAGGTGCGAGAGGCGCTGACTGCGTACAGATCGTGCATACAAGGGAGTCTCAAAACTGTGGAACGATATATTATGAAAGCAAGAGAACAAAAGAATTCCAAAGGTCTTGGATAGAGAAATTTAAGGCTGACATGAGAGAAAAAGGCGCTGATATCGGTGTCATCGTTACTGACGCGATGCCAAGCGAGATGCAAAGGATGGGGCTGTATGAGGGGGTTTGGGTCTGCACTTTTGAGGAATTTAAAGGCTTAAGTGCTGTTTTAAGGGAACAACTCATAAGGATACACCACGTCTTGATCGCGCAAGAGAACAAAAGCGACAAGATGAGCTTGCTCTGTCACTTTTTAACCAGCAATGAATTTAAAATGCAAATAGAAGCGATAGTAGAGGCATTTTCAACCATGCAAAGCGACCTAGATAGTGAAAAGCGCGCGATGCAAAAGATATGGAAGCAAAGAGAGAAGCAGATCGAAAAGGTACTAGATAACACCATAAATATGTACGGCTCTATAAAGGGCATCGCTGGAAAAGCAGTGGCAAATATAAAAGCTCTGGAGCTGCCATATGGTGGTGATACGTAGGAATAAATAAAGAGCATTTCAAAACGCTCTTTTTAAATTCACCTTTCAAAACAAATTTCTCAAATTTTTATAATTATGGACATAAAAATGTCTTTTATGCTGAGTAAAATAGCTCCAAACAAAAGCAAAAGGAGCTTGTCATGAAAAAAGATAATTTTTACGTAGATAGTGAGATATACGAGCTTACGACACTTTGGGTGCTTCGTGCTATTTTTGATCTCGCAGGAGAAAAAGAATTATTAAAAGACAGATACGACGATGTCTTAGAGTTTTTGGGTATCGAGGCAAAAGAGCCTAAAGAAGAAGATATCCAAAATCTTAAAAACAGACTTGAAATTCTTGAAAAAAGTCAAATTTCATGCGAGCTAAAAGATCTTGAACACAACCTAAATTTACTTCAAGAAAATTTAGGTCTAAATAGTACCGAGAGAGATATTTTGAGATTTGTCGCAATCATGTACAACTATGAAGTAGTCTCTAATGCCTGCAATACACTAGGAGAGTTAAATAACATACAAGCCATAAAAGTCATCTCAAAGATATTAAATTTAAATTTTATTGATGTTCAAAATGCTTTTAGAAAAGATGGAATTTTTGCCAAGACATCGATCATAAGACTAGATAATGGCGGACAGAGAATAAGATATAAAATCGATGCCATAAACAATAACTTTATGTGTGATTTGTTTGTTAAATGCGACAGCATGGACGAGATATTTGAAAGTGCGATAAAGCCATGCAACAAGACAAATTTGACCACAAAAAACTACCCACACATAAAAGAAGATGTGAAAATTTTGCTCTCGTTTCTAAAAAGCGCCATTAGCAAAAAGCAAAAAGGAGTAAATGTACTCCTATATGGCTCAGCAGGAACTGGTAAAACAGAGCTTAGTAAAGTGATAGCCAGTGAGCTAAATTTAAAGCTTTATGAAGTAGCTTATGATGACGAGTACGGATATGCGACTGAGGATAGAAGGCTAAGGTCATATTGTCTTGCACAAAATGTATTGTCTGCTGGATCAAATTTGCTCATGTATGACGAAGCAGAGGATATATTTAACACAAATAATGACGAAAAACGACAGTATGGTAAAGCCTTTATAAATAGATCTCTTGAAAATAACGAGGTGCCAACCATCTGGATAACAAATAATATTTTTGATATGGATGAGGCCGTAGTTAGAAGGTTTAACCTAGCCATAGAGATAGGCATACCAACTGAAGATGTAAGAGCAAAGATCATAAAAAAATATAGTGAAAATTTGATAGACAATAAGCTCATAAAAAAGCTGGCCAAAAATGACTTTATAGCTCCAGCACTCATCAGCAATGCGAGCGTAGTAGTCTCAAATTTAAACACAAAGGACAAAAATAAAGCTTTTGAGCGAGTAATAAACAACACTTTAAAAGCACAAGGTTACGAAGAGATAAGAGATTACAATCCAAGAGATGATCTGCCAAGTAGCTACGATCCAAATTTTGTAAACTCGGACTGCGATCTAAACGAGCTAATGCAAGGCATAAAAATAAGTAAAAATGCTAGAATTTGTCTTTATGGTGTGCCTGGAACTGGCAAAAGTGCTTACGCTAAATTTATCGCTAAAAGTCTTAAAAAGCCAATCATTATTAAAAAAGGAAGTGATCTTTTATCTATGTTTGTAGGATGGACTGAAAAAAATATAGCACTAGCCTTCAAAGAAGCCAAAGAAAAACATGCTGTGCTAGTCTTTGACGAAGTAGATAGCTTTTTGCAAGATAGAAGTATGGCTGCAAGAAGCTGGGAGATAACTCAGGTAAATGAGATGCTTGTACAAATGGAGAGCTTTGATGGCATCTTTATCGCTACGACGAATTTGATCGATAATCTAGATAAAGCCTGTCTTAGAAGATTTGATCTAAAGCTTGAGTTTGGGTATTTGCTGCCAGAGCAAGCGCGAAATTTGTTTAAAAAAGAGTGCGCACTGCTAAAAGTCAAATTTGATGAAGATACAAGCAAAAAGGTCTCAAGTCTAGGCTTGTTAGCTCCTGGAGACTTTGCCAGTGTGAGAAGACAAGCTAAATTTAGACCTATAAAAAATGGCGATGACTTTTGCCATAGACTTGAGCTTGAAGTTGCACTAAAAAATGAAGAAAAGAGCGTGAAAATAGGGTTTTAGGGACTATCCCTAACGAGGTATTTTTGTCTGACTTGTCAGACAAAAAGTATCCTCGCCCTGATAAAAATAGAAAATAGCTTTTTGATAGTGGCTGTCATGTATGTGCAAATTGTAAGCTTGTTATAGATTATTTTTTGATCCGTTTAAGGTAATATTAAAAATACGATTCAAGAATTATATCATGACCACAAAATATTTCTGTGTGATTTTGGATGGTATCTTAATATGTTAAAAATATTGAAAATTTTATATATTATCAGTAAATCAAAAAGCTATAAGATTAAGCCTCGTTTTAAAATTTCAAATAACCTTAAATTTACAAAGTAGTTTATCAGCCCGAGCTTTACGCATTTAAACGCTCCTAATTTTTCGCAAATTTTAAGATATTTAGAAGCGGTTTGTCTAGAGATATTTAGTTTTTTCTCCACCGATTCTATCTTTGTATATGGATATGAAAAAAGTAACTCCACAAAATCTTTGCTATATACGCCTCGCTCTTTTCCCTGCAAGAGCTCGCTAAATTCTCTTATGGCATCGTCTATCTCTTTTATGAGCGTGACGGACGCCTCTGCGGTATGCTCTATGTCGTTTAGCATATACTCTATCCAAGCACTCCACTCACCGTTTTTACTTACGTTTTCTAAAAGTTCGTAGCATCTGGATTTATTTTTTATGATATAAGCGCTTAGGTATAAAATCGGTAGATCAAGAAGCTTTTTATGCGTTAGATATAAGACGTTTATGATGCGTCCGGTTCTACAGTTTCCACCATAAAACGGATGTATGGTTTCAAACTGATAGTGGATCACCACTAGTCTAATTAGCGGATCAAGATCGTCCATGTCGTCGTTTATGTACTTTTCTAAATTTGCCATCAACCTATTTATATCGTCTATGTGTTGCGGCGGTATATGTTTTATCTCGCCCGTGGCGGGATTTTTAAGCATAGTTCCACTTTGGGTGCGAAATCCGGCGTTACTACGCTGTAAGCGTTTTTGAATCTCTATTATATGACGAGTTAAAAATAGATTATCTTTTTTTATAAGCGAGTAGCTTTTTTTAAGGCGATTTCGTAGTTCAAGTCCTTTCATCCGCACCAACCAAATTCCCTAAAATACGGTATTTCAAGACTTAATCTTTTAAAAGGTAACCCGATGGGTAACCCAAGCTTCTACTTTTATTTTTCTACATTATTTTTTAACTATGCTTTTTAAAAAATGATACATTGTTCTGGTTCTTAAAACGTTTACTTTTTTGCAAAAGTATAAAAAGACAAAAATATGTTTTTCTAAAAATAGAGTATGTCTCCTAGAAAAACATTTTAGTCTTTAAAAACTTATTCTTATACAACCTATTTGTTTAATAAAGTAAGTTTTGGCACCATCTTCAAACGATAGTGCAGTAAGGTCTTAGCCAGACGGGCAAATAGCCTAGCGGCTACTATAAAAATCAGCTTAATTTAAGAAAAAATTAAACGGCTGATTTTTATGTAATCGGCGTGCCAATACCTCAACCAAAAAGTTGCTCATTAGCTTTTTGTTTGAGGTATTGAACCAGTTTGTAAATCCTATTTTAGTATATCATTTGCGGCTTTTACTTATCTAAACGATTTTGTAATTATCTATGTCTTGATGCTTTTAAGGTGTTTTACCGTAATATAAAAATACACAAGGCTAAAAAGTGGAAATATGCTATAATTATTAAAAGTCTAAAAGGATTAATATGCTAGCCAAACTGGAACTATCCATAGAAAAACCTGATGTGCTCGCCAAGGTTAAGGAATTTTTAAAAAGCCTAGGCAATGATATCAAGGTAAAAGAAGAAAATATAACCAATAAAAAGCTAGAAGCGTTTAATAGCGTATGCGGTAGCGTTAAATTAAACATTCCCATCGAACCTGAAGAACTAGAAGAAGCAAGAGCTAAAAAATATGTCTTATAACGTATTTTTGGACACTAATGCTTTAATAGACATCTTGGTCGATTATGAAACGCCGACTACATATGATAAAATAAGAAGCGACGCGAAGCTGGCATTAAAAACTAAAATATACATAGCCGAGCTTATAAAAAACAATCCCGACATAAAGCTATTCATAAACACGACTACCGTAACCAACGTATTTTTTATATTAACGAATAGGCAAAAAATAAGTAAAAGCCTAGTTGCTAGCCAAATTTTAAATTTACATAAACAAAAAGAGCTTTTTACGGTTGTTTGCGAAGGTGACACCATAAGAGAAGCCGCGTTAAATTATTGTATTCAAAATGACGCGGACTACGAAGATGCGCTCCAATACTTCTGCGCCTTAAAACATAATTGTAAAGCTATAATAACTAACGATAAAAATTTTCCTGATATTGATATTAAGCTTATTAGAACTTATCAAGAGGCATAAGTTATGGGTTATAATTATTTAGAATTCGAAGATAGGCTTCAAAGCATCGTAGAAAATTTAAACGAGAGTAATTTTATATACGAGTTTTTATCTCTTTGTGGACTGCCTAAAGCCACGATTTCAAAACTAAAACAAGGCACGAGTAATCTTTCAAACCTAGAAAATGTAAAGCACCTTAAAAACAAAATTTATTTTGCCGTTTCGCCGCACGGTAAAACGCTTGAAACATTCGCAAATATCGCCGAAGAACTCGGCGTAAACGACTCTACTAGATTTATCTTTGCAACGGATTTTAAAAATATCAATGCAAAAGACGTCAAAACAGGCGATACGCTAGATATAAATTTTGCAGATTTGCCAAAGTATTTTGATTTTTTCTTGCCGTTAATGGGCGTCGAAAAGGTCGAATACGATAAAGAGAATCCACTTGATCAAAAGGCTGCAAGTAGATTTTTACGAGTTTATGACGAGCTAGCAGCGGCAAATAAAAACATCGACCCTAAGGTTTTAAATTTATTTCTTATTAGGCTTTTATTTTGCCTATTTGCCGAGGATACTGGCATTTTTGAAAAAGACTCCTTTACTTCCGATGTAAAAAGGCTCGCGCAAGTGGCTAGCAGTGATCTAAACGCGCCCATAGCTCAAATTTTTGAAAAACTATCCCGTAAGGAAAATGTGGACGATGCAGCTTGGCTGCAAAAGTATCCGTACGTAAACGGCAATCTTTTTGCATCGCCTCACCAGCGTTTAAATTTTACCACAAAAGCCAAAAAGCTAATTATCGAGGCAGGCTCGATGCTTAACTGGTCGCAGATAAATCCCGACATCTTAGGCTCTATGATCCAGACTGCATCCAGCAAGAGTTTGCGTCAAAATTTAGGCATGCACTACACCAGCGTCGAGAATATCATGAAGGTCATCAGGCCGCTGTTTTTGGATAAACTAAAAGACGAACTGCGCAAAATTTCATCGTCAAGCTATAAAAACGAAACTAAAATTTCGAAGCTAAAACAGCTACTTTCTCGCATCGGCAGGATGAAATTTTTCGATCCAGCCTGCGGTTCGGGTAACTTTTTAATCATCGCTTATAAAGAAATGAGGAGACTGGAGATCGAAATTTACGAAGAGATCATAAGGTTAGATCAGCAAATAATGCTTTTTGATCCTATCGTGCAGCTTAGTCAGTTTTACGGCATAGAGATAGACGATTTTGCTCATGAGGTAGCGATACTATCGCTTTGGATAAGCGACCATCAGATGAATACCGAACTAAACGGTAAAATCCCGAATTTCATTCGCAAAACCCTTCCGCTTCAAAAGATAGGCGGTATAACCTGCGCTAACGCTTTAAGGGTCGATTGGAACGAAATTTGCCCGAAAAATAAAGACGATGAGGTTTTCGTATTCGGCAATCCGCCGTATCTTGGAGCGAGGCGACAAGATAAGAGTCAAAAGTCTGACATAAAATATGTATTCGGAAATATTTATGGTGTAGGGGAATTAGACTATATATCTGCGTGGTTTTATCTGGGGGCAAGGTATATAGAGGATTCAAATTCTCTTTTGGCTTTCGTTAGTACGAATTCAATCACTCAAGGCGAACAAGTCGGCTATTTATGGAATGAAATTTTAAATTTTGCCGAAATTAGTTTTGCCTATACTTCATTTAAATGGCAAAACAATGCAGCTCACAATGCTGGCGTAACCGTTATAGTCGTAGGATTAAAATCTTTGCAGACCGAATTTGATAAAACAATTTTTATCGGTAGCGAGAAAATTTTAGCTAGGAATATTAATCCATATTTAGCAGATGCTCAAAATATCATCGTAAATTTTACCACTACTCAAATAAATAAAAATTTACCTGTAATGTATGGCGGAAATAAACCTATAGATGGCGGAAATTTGCTTTTAAATTACGATGAATACATTAAAGTTATTAATAAATATCCAGAGATATCAAAAATTCTAAAAAGATATATTGGCTCCGATGAACTCTTAAATTTAATTCCTAGATATTGTATTTGGCTGACGGATGACAATATAAAAGATTTTCAAGAGCATGAATTTATAAAGCCCAGACTACAAGCGGTTAGGCAAAATCGTCTTAAAAGTTCAGATAAACAAACCAAAAAATACGCAGACAAACCCCATCTTTTTGTTACCAGAATAATAAAAGAGGAGTGCGGTGATTCAAAAAAGGACATGATTCACATCATTATTCCCCGCGTTTCATCCGAAAATAGATTGTATGTTCCTATGGGGTTAATGTACGAGGATGAAATTATATCTAATGCTTGTGCCGTCATCTACGATGCGCCGATTTGGCTTTTGGGGATTTTGTCCTCGCGCATGCATATGGTTTGGCTGCGAGCTATCGGCGGAAAATTAGAAACTCGTTATAGATATTCGGCAAGTTTGGTTTATAATACCTTCGTCGTGCCCGAAATTTCAGATCAGATGAAAGAAAATCTCGAAGAGCAAATGGGCGAAATTTTAGACAAAAGAGACTTTTTGGGCGGCTCGCTCGCTAGTCTTTACGGCTCGCCGCTAGCCGAAAACAATCCAAAGCCTATGAACGAAGAGCTTTTAAATTTACATAAACGCCTAGATAGGCTAGTGGATAGTATCTATCAAAGAGCCGAGTTTAAAAACGACGAGGAGAGGCTGGCGCTGCTTTTAAATTTATACAAACAACGTATAGAGGAGCTGGAAAATGAGTGAAAATTTAATCGATATAAACTACGATAAAAACGGCTCTAGTAAGAGCACGGATATGCTTGGTATGCGCGATATGCAGCGCAGAGTTTATGAAAAGCGAAACGAAGAGTATCTACTCATAAAAGCTCCGCCCGCATCGGGCAAATCTCGCGCCCTGATGTTTGTCGCGCTCGATAAACTGCACAGGCAGGGCATAAAAAAGGTCATAGTCGCGGTGCCGGAAAAATCAATAGGAGCGTCTTTTAAAAATACCGACTTAAAAAGCGGAGGATTTTACTACGACTGGACGGTGGAGCCTAGAAACAACCTAGTAACGGCAGGCGGAGATAAAGGCAAAGTAAAGGCGTTTATGGAGTTTATGAACTCAAGCGACGAAATTTTAATCTGCACTCACGCGACGTTTAGATTTGCCTACGAAGAGATAAAAAGCGACTCTAAATTTGACGGTTGCGTCATAGCCATAGACGAGTTTCATCACGTCTCATCAGAGGATAGCTCGGTTTTGGGACAGGCTTTAAAAAATATACTTCGTAATTCAGACGCTCACGTGATAGCAATGACGGGCTCTTACTTTAGGGGCGACAGCGCCGTGATACTGGAGCCTGAGGACGAGGATAAATTCGCAAAAGTAACCTACACCTACTACGAGCAACTAAACGGATACGAATATCTAAAAAGCTTCGGTATAGGTTATCATTTCTATAAAGGCGAGTATTTAAGCGCTTTACACGAGGTGCTAGATACAGATAAAAAGACGATAATCCATATACCCAGCGTAAATTCCATCGAATCGACCAAAGATAAATACAACGAAGTAGATAGCATAATAGACATAATAGGTGAATTTGAGTATGCCGACGAAAACGGTATATATCACGTAAAAAGAAGCGACGGTAAAATATTAAAAGTGGCCGATCTGGTTACAGATAACGCGGATAGAGAAAAGGTCTCGGCGTATCTTAGGCAGATGAAAGAGCTTGACGACCTAGACATAATAATAGCGCTAAATATGGCAAAGGAAGGCTTTGATTGGCCTTGGTGCGAGCATGCGCTCACTATCGGTTACCGCGGCTCTTTAACAGAAGTAGTCCAGATAATCGGACGCTGCACGAGAGATAGCTCGAACAAAACTAGGGCTCAATTTACGAATTTGATCGCAAGTCCGGATGCCAGCGAAGACGAGACGAAAGGTAGCGTAAATACTATGCTAAAAGCAATCTCGGCATCTTTGTTAATGGAGCAGGTTTTAGCGCCGGATATCAAATTTAAACCTCGCCGTAACCCTAGCGAAAAAGGGGACTCTAAGGATTATATCTACATAAAAGGCTTAAAAGAACCATCGACGGCAAAAGTAAAAGAGATCATCCAAAACGATCTGCACGAACTAAGAGCTAGCATACTAAGCGATAACGACGTGCAAAGAGCGATGGCAGGCAAAGATCCTAAGCTAATAAACAACCTGCTAATCCCTAAAGTTATACAAAAGACGTATCCGAATTTAAGCGATAACGAAATAGACGAGGTTAGACAACACGTCATAACCGATCTCGTGCTAAAAAATGCCAAATTTGAAACTACAAGCGGAAATAAAGAATTTATAAGGCTGGCTAGCAAATTCGTCCTCGTCGATGAGCTAGATATAAATTTAATAGAAAGCGTGTGTCCTTTCCAAGACGCCTATAAAATGATGTCTAAAAAGCTAGATGCGCCTACGCTAAAAATAATACAGCGAGTAATCGACTCTCAAAAAATCGAGATAACCGATGAGGAGCTTTTGGTGGCGGCCAATAAAATAAAAGACTTTTTCCATGAAAACGGACATTTGCCGGATAAAAATTCGCAGGATGAATTTGAGCGAAGGCTGGCTTACGCATTAGCTAAATTAGCTACGAAAAAGAAGCAAAAAGATGGCTAACTATCAAAGTATAGACGAAATTTTAAACGATCCGTTTTTTGTAGATATTTTAAAAGAGACACCAAAAAAATCTCAGCCGACAAGCGAAGATGAAGTAATATTCGAAAGTATAAACGAATTTATCTCAAAAAATAACGCTTTGCCGCAAAAGGCCAAAATCGGTAGCAATGAAAGGAAGCTTTACAATGCGCTAGAGGGCATACGAAGCGATCCTAAAAAATGCAAAGAGCTAAAACCGCTGGATAAATTTAACCTTTTAGGAACAGTGCTAGAGCGGGACGACAATCTCCCTACTATGCTCAAAGACGATTTTACTAGCCTAGATGATGCTTTAGCCGGTCTTGGAGACATAATCGACTTGCCCGATCTTGCAGATTCGTTATTGGACGTTTCGGACATCAAAAAACCTAAGCAAAAAAGGCTACAACCGAAAGACTATGCCCAAACCAAGCGGATGGAAAATTTTGACGAATATAAGAAAATTTTTTCTCGCATACATTCGCAAATTAGCTCCGGCGCTAGAAAACTTATACCGGTTGGTAATTCGCAAGACATTAAAGCGGGCGATATTTTTATCTTAAAAGGCGTAATGCTTTATATAGAGGACAAGAGCGACGACTTTAAGTCACAAAGCGGACAAAAAAATTCCAAACTTAAAGTAATATACGAAAACGGAACGTATGCCGATTTGAGGTTAAATTCTCTAGCGGCCGGATTTAGGCGCTCGGATTCTTATAGAGTAGAGGCAAATAGCGATAGCGCCAAAGATGTATCTACTGGATTTATATACGTATTAAAATCCCTAAGCGATAACGAGCAAATTTTAAATATAAAAAATTTATACAAAATAGGCGTAACGGCTCAAAACAGCATCAGGGAGCGTATAGCTAACGCTCAAAACGAACCGACTTATTTGTATGCCCCCGTAGAAATAGTACGAGAATATGAAGTGAAAAACTTTAATCCTCAAAAACTGGAAGTCGCTTTACATCATATGCTTAGCCAAAAAAAGTTACAAGCGGAAATAACGCTTCCAAACGGCAAAATAGTAAAACCGCAAGAGTGGTTTGTGGTAAAACTAGAGGAAATTGAGGAGGCTATTAACGATATTATTTTAAAAATGCAGATACAGTAATAGCGCAAAAGGCTTGATACTGCGCGATTGGTAGTAGGTGCGAGTGCAAGATCAAAATTGATAGAGTGGCCGTATTGAATATTAATATTTATGAAATAGATATTGAATTAAATGGTAAGTTTATTGGTTGTGTGTCAAAACAAAACTTTCCAAATCCTTCCACTTACTAGTTTGAATTTTATGGTTTAAAATGTCTATTTTTTCATTACATCTTAATCTTGCATCGGTAATAATCTCGTCCCAACTTTTAGGTATTATCGTAAAACCATCGCTATCGATATTTCCTATAGTATAAATGTTTTCGTTTTTTGTATCCGATACCGCAATTGCATATATTTTCTTTTTTGTTCTATTGTCATATTTTTTGTTAATTTCTTTAAGTGTTCTAACATATTTTGTTCTAACTTCTTCTAATATTTTTGGATTTATTGCAATGCCAGGCTTTTTAAGTTCTATTATATAAATGGTGTCATTAGCGAAGATTGGAATGAATATGTCTGGAATTTTCTTTACATCATGACTGCTTATAATTTTTTCGAGCTCGTCAGAATCGAAATGAAAAAATTTCTCATTCTCTAATATCTTTTTCAATGATTCATCGCTAGCGAAGTTGCCTCTATCAATATTTTCAAATTTTTCATCAAATATCCAAAGATACTTATCTATAATATGATGAAGCATAGTTCGTTCTTTTACTGCTCTACTTTTCTTGCCGTTTACTAATTCTGATAATCTATTTAAAAAATCTATTCTACTAATATATTTTTCTTTTTCAGATATCGCCTTTATTATCCCGTAATTTGCCTCTATGTATCTGAGTTTTTCACTATCTTGCTGGTTTAAGCTCAATATCGTCACTACATTGTCTATATAATTATCGGGAGCTTCTTTAAGTAAAATATCAACTAATCTTACGATAATTTGTTTAACTTCATCAGATAAATTTTTATTGCCAATTTTGTCTATAAACGGAAGCATGATGGCTTGATATGTATTTTCGGTAATTTCATCCTTACTTAAATTTAAAAATTTAAGGTAGTCATTTGAAAATTCGCCAATATTGTCTTTATAAATACTAAAT